>JAURVW010001154.1 GCA_030655275.1 Solirubrobacteraceae bacterium | reverse complement strand
GAGATCTTCCGCGTCGACCCCAAGCAGCGCTGGGAGCCGCGCTTCCTCGCGCAGCCCGTGGTCAACGTGCTCCTGATGCTCGGGTTCGAGTGGGGCGTCGCCTTCCACGACCTCGACCTCGAGGCGATCCGCAAGGGTGAGAAGAGCAAGGCGCAGCTCAAGCAGGAACTGAAGGGGATCGGCAAGAAGGCGTGGCGCCAGATCCTCAAGGACTACATCGTGTTCCCCGCGCTCTCCGGCAAGCACTGGAAGAAGACGCTGAAGGCCAACGCGCTCGCGAACGTAGTGCGCAACGTGTGGAGCAACGCGATCATCTTCTGCGGCCACTTCCCGGACCAGGCGTACACGTTCACCGAGGAGGAGGTCGAGGGCGAGACCCGTGGCGGTTGGTACGTGCGACAGCTCCTCGGCGCCGCCAACATCGATGGCCGCGACACCTTCCATCTCATGAGCGGCAATCTCTCCTACCAGGTGGAGCATCACCTCTTCCCGGACATGCCCAGCTCGCGCTACAAGGAGATCGCGCCGCGCGTGAAGGCGATCTGCGAGGAGTACGGGCTCCCCTACAACACCGGCCCGTTCCTGCAGCAGTGGCTGATGGTGCAGCGCACGATCCTGCGGCTCGCGTTCCCCGGTGGCGATGAGCGGCCCAAGGCGCCGCCCTATCGCGCGCCGGAGCAGGAGCCCGAGCGTCGCTCGACGGTCGAGGGCAAGGACGGGGCGATCCCGGCCTTTCCGTAGGCGGGCGACCCTCGGGCGCGGAGGGTCCGCGCGCCGGGGTGTGGGGGACCAGCATCGGCCGCGCGCCGAGCTGTATGCGCTCCATCACACATCGTGGCGGTTTCGACGTACGGTGGGGGCGGCCGTCCGGCGATCGACACCTACCCGGTCGTCGGACGTGCTCCTACTCGCCGAGCGGCGTGGCGTCGAGCACGTGCCAGGCCAGTCGACAGGCGGCCGTCCGGTGCGGTGACCACGGCTCGGCCATGACGACGAGTTCCTTCGGCGTGGGGCGCACGTCCATTTCAAAGATCACCTTGATGCCGTTCTGCACGCCCACGTCGCCCGGGGCGAGCACGTCGGGTCGGCCGAGCACGAACATCAGGAACATGTGCGCCGTCCACGGGCCGACGCCCGGGAGCGCGACGAGTTGCGCCGCCGCGTCGTCCTCGGAGAGGTCGTCGAGGGCGTGGAAGTCGATGTCGCCGGCCTGGACGGCGCGGGCGATCCCGTGGAGCGATTTGATCTTCGCGCCGGAGAGGCCACAGGCCCGGAGCGCGGGCTCCTCGTGGGCGAGCACGAGCTCGGGGGTCGGGCTGGCGCCGAGGAGGTCGACGACGCGGCCGTGGATCGTGCGAGCGGCCTTCACCGACAGCTGCTGCCCCATGATCGACCGCGTGAGCGCGGCGAAGCGTGCGTTCGGCGTGGCGGCGTCGGCGGGATCGCGAGGGTGGGGAGGGCCCCATTTCTCGAGCGCGGCGGCAAAGGCCGGGTCGATCGCCGCGAGGCCTTCGAAGGTCGACTCCGCGGTCGTCATCGCATCGCCCCAAGCATGGGTCGCACGCTAGCGGCAGGCGGGCGCGGGTAGGGTCGACCGATGGAGCCGTCGCCGGTCGCCACCGCCCTGCTCTCGGTGGCGTTGGCCGTGATCATGTTCGCGCTCGGGACGACCCTGCGCGGCGAGCAGTTCCGGCTCGTGCTCACGAAGCCTCGGGGCATCGTCGTGGGCCTGGTGAACCTCGTGATCGTCGCTCCGCTGCTGGCCTTCGGGATCGCCGAGCTCACCGGTCTCGATCCGATCCTCGCCGCGGGCCTCGTGCTCCTCGGCGCGGCGCCAGGCGGCACGTTCGCCAACCTCCTCACGCACGCGGCCGGCGGCGCGACGGCGCTCTCGGTGTCGATGACGGCGATCAGCAGCACGCTCGCGGTGATCACGGTGCCGTTCTGGCTCGGGGTGTCGCTCGACGCCTTCGGGGTCGACGAGGCCGGCGTCGACCTCGACATGCCGCTCGTCGTGGTCCGCGTGATGGCGACGATCGCGATCCCGATCGCCCTCGGCATGCTGCTCGCAGCGCGCCGCACCGACTGGGTCACCGCGCATCAGCGCGACCTCGAGCGGATCGCGTTCGGCACGTTCGTCGTGGTCGTCCTGGTGGCGGTGCTGTCCCAGACGGGCCCGGTGCTCGACAACCTCGGCAGCGTCGCCCCGGCCGCGCTCCTGCTCAACATCACGGCGATGAGCATCGGCTACGGCGCCTCGCGCCTTGCCAAGCTCGACGCCCCGCAGTCGACGGCGATCGCGATCGAGCTGGGCGTCCACAACGCGGCCCTCGCGATCGCGATCGGCGCCGCCGTCGACGAGCGCCTCGCGATTCCCGCCGCCGTCTACAGCTCCTTCATGGTCGTGACCGCCGGCGCTTTCGCGTGGTTCATGCACCGCCGGATGGCAGCGGAGCAGGCGACGACGGCCGCCGCGTAGCGGCAGGCCAGCAAACCGCCTCGCCCCGCTGCGCAGGTTCTGGTGGTCCAGGCGACGACAACCTGCGCAGCGCACCCTGCTCAGTTTGCGCTCCACATCGACAGGCCACTGCTCGTCGCCGACTGGCGCAGGTCGATGAAGGTCTTCTCCGGTCCGTTGGGTCCGGCGCAGCGCGCGGTCGCAGAGTTCGACGGGTACTTGGTGCGCTCACGTCGCTCGAGTTTCGGACCGGTCCACTCGACGGCGGTCACGCGCGGCGCGCTCTTGGGTCGCAACAGGACGAGCAGGTCGCGCGCCCGGAAGGTGCGGGTGGCACCTCCCGCGTAGCGGACGGTCGCGCGGGTCGCCCCGGCCGGGACGAACGCCCAGACGAGGAACCGGTCGTGCGGGAGCCCGCGCGCACACGTCACGGCTTCGAGCGCCGGCAGCATCGGGCGCGCCTTCGTCAGCGGATGGCACCCGCGTTGCGGCAGGGCTCCGGCGAGGCACAGGACGCCGTCGAATCGATCTCGAGGGACTCCGTCGACGGCCATGCCGCCGGGAACGGCCCAGACGGTGCCGAGACCAGCCCCCTCGCCGCTGACGCGCAATCGTCGGGCCCCGCCCGGCTGCGCCGCGTACCGCCTGAGCTCGCGGTCGACGAGTCGCTTCGGCAGCGGATCGACCCCGGTCTTGCGTCGCGCGAAGGCGGGGACGAGCCGCTTCATCAGCGACGTCGCGCCGCTCACAGGGTCGGGCAGGCGGTCGGTGAGTTGCTCGCGGGCCGGGCCCTTCGCGGAGTGGGTCTTCTGCCACCGGACGAAGTCCATCGCCAGGAGCCGCGCTCGCTCTCCGTCGGCCGACGGTTCCTCGTGCACGATGAGGTCGCCGGACTCGGTCACCTCGGGCGAGAGGTCGACGACCGCGGCGTGCACGCGCAAGGTGAGTTCGGCGGGGAAGGTCTTGACGAGCGCCGCGCCCTCGGCGCTGAGCCCTCGGGCGGTGCGATCGATCGGCAGCTTGAGCTGTCCCGTTGCCTGGGTCGACGGCGTGCCCTCGGCCTCCGGCGCCGTCCCGACGTCGAACCCAGGGGCGCCGTCGGCGACCACGCCGAACACCAGCGTCGTCTTCGGGTGGCGCTGCGAGCCGCCGATCACCGTGTTCGTGGTGAGCGTCCGTCCGGCGAGTTTCGGATCGAGCAGCGACTGCGCGACCTCGTCGCTGTCGGAGCAGGACAGGCTGTATCCGGGGTTCGGATCGCCGGGGCGGGCACGCCCGCCGTTCATGCAGAGGTGGCCGTTGCGAGCCACGTAGACCCGCACCTTCCAGGCGATGGGGGAGGACGGCGGCGAGGTGAATTCGACGAGGCTGTCCGGCCCACCGCGGGGCTGGAGGTCGCGGTCGGTGTGGCCACCGCCCGCCAGGTAGCCGAAGGGATCGAGCCCCGCGACCTGCGCGGACCCTGTCGCCACGGCGCCGAGCACCAGGCCGCCGGCCAGGACGCCGGCGACGTGGCCGCGACGGCTCAGGTGGCGCCAGCGCGAACGGAGCCGCCCGCCGACGCTCGTTGTCGAGTCGAGGTCTGCGGTCGCGCGGTGCTGCTCACCAGCGCCGTTGAGCGCATCCTGGTGCTCCGCGGCCTCGGTCAGCGCGCGCTCGAGTTCGGGCAGACGGCTCATGATCGGCCCTCCAGTTGGGCGCGGAGGGTCTTCAGGCCACGGCTGACCCGCTGGCGCACGACACTTTCGGAGCAGTCGAGGCGAGCGGCGAGTTCGTCGTAGGCCAGCTGGGCGACGACGCGACCGGCGACGGCGGTCGCCTGCTCCTCGGGCAGCTCGGCGAGGGCGGCAACGACCGCCTCTCGGGGCGTCTCCTCGATCGCGGTGAGGGCGGCGTC
>JAURVW010001135.1 GCA_030655275.1 Solirubrobacteraceae bacterium | reverse complement strand
AAGATGAGTCGCAAATTCATCTGCCGCCCTCAGATGAATTTGCGACTCAGCTTTCCGGTGCACCGCGACGGGCGGTGACCGAGGTCGCCGAGACGACTCAGGGCGGCCTTTCGGCCGCCCTGTACGTTGTCGCCGTTGCTCTACGGGCGCCGGCCCCGGTGGCAGTCACGGGCGTTCGGGCGAAGCCCGGTCACCACGTCGGCCGAGGCGACCGCCCGCCGGCGTCGGTCGGGGGCGCCCCGCCTGCATCGCCCCGCCGCCGCGAAGGTGGTCGGAGTTCGGGGGCTGCCCTGTATCTCCGACCACCTTTCCGCCGACCCGCCGACCCGCCGACCCGGCTCACCCGATCAGTGGGCGAAGACCGGCTCGGCTCCCGGCTCGAGCTCGACGGTGCCGCCGGGGAGCAGTGAGCCGCACACGACGGCGCCGATGAGGAAGATCCCGGCGGCCCAGGCGAACGCCGTGGTGTAGCCGTGGATCGCCGCGGCGGCCATCACGTCGGGGTTCGTGCGGCCGTCCGCGAAGCTCGTCACGGCGGAGGCCGCGAGCGTGCTCAGGAGCGCGGTGCCGATGGAGCCGCCCACCTGCTGCATGGTGTTGACGGTGGCCGAGGCCACGCCGGCATCGCTGTCGGCGACGCCGAACGTCGCCGTCTGCATCGCCGGGGCGAAGATCAGGCCCATGCCGACGCCCATCCCGATGAGGGCTGGCAGGACGCCCGCCGCGTAGGTGGTGTCGCCGTCGATGCCCGTGAGGAGCACCATGCTCGCCGAGCCGAGCAGCATGCCGAGCGTGACCAGCGGACGCGGGCCGAACTTCGGCAGCAGCTGCGTGGTCGAGAGGCTCGCGCTGAAGATGATGCCGGCGATCATCGGCAGGAACGCGAAGCCGGTCGTGACCGGCGTCATCCCCATCGACTGCTGCAGGAAGTAGGTGAGGAACAGGAACACCGCGAACATGCCGGCGCCGCTGAGCGCCATAGCGATGAAGGAGCCGCCGCGAGCGCGATCGAGCAAGATCGACAGCGGCAGCAGCGGGTGCTTCGTGGTGCGCTGCAGCACGATGAACGCCGTGAGCATCACGGCCGAAGCGACGAGTGAGCCGACGGTCGAGACGTCGCCCCAGCCCTCGGTCTCCGCGCGGGAGAAGCCGAAGACGAGCAGGAACAGACCGACCGACGCGGCGACGGTGCCGGGGATGTCGATGGTCGCGTCGCTCGTGCGGCCCGAGTGGTGCAGCAGGCGGCCGGCGGCGACGGCGGCCGGGACGGCGAAGACGAGGTTCACGTAGAGCGACCAGCGCCAGGAGAGGTACTCGGTGAGCACGCCGCCGAGCAGCAGGCCGAGGCCACCGCCGCCACCGGCGATCGCGCCGAAGATGCCGAAGGCCTTCGCCTTCTCACCGGGCTCGGTGAAGGTGGTCGTGAGCAGCGACAGCGCCGCGGGGGCGAGGAGTGCGCCGAACCCACCCTGGAGGGCACGGGCCGCGACGAGCATCTCGAAGGACTGCGCCGCACCGCCGATCGCCGAGGCGACGGAGAAGCCGAGCAGGCCGGTGATGAAGACGCGCTTGCGACCGAAGAGGTCGCCGATGCGGCCGCCGAGCAGCAGGAGGCTGCCAAAGGCCAGGGCGTAGGAGGTGACGATCCACTGGCGGTTCTCGTTGGAGAACTCGAGCGCCTGCTGGGCGCTCGGAAGGGCGATGTTCACGATGGTCGCGTCGAGCACGACCATCAGCTGGGCGAGCCCGATCACGCCGAGGATCGCCCAGCGGCGCGCGTGATGCGGGTTGGCGTGGTCTTGGGTCATTCGGCGGCGTCCTGGAAGAAGTGGAGGTGCAGTCTCAAAGTGGAGGCGAGCACTCAAAGTGGAGGAGTGCTCTCAACTTGTCGGCCAAGGTAGCACAGAACTGGAGTCCAGTCCTCCGTTTGTGCGTTACACTGGTCACATGGCCCCGGAAATCGCGGAGAACACGGCGCAAACGCCTGTCGAGAAGCCGCTTCGTCGAGATGCGGAGCGCAATCGCCAGCTCATCCTCGAGGCCGGTCGACAGCTGTTCGCCGAGCGCGGGCTGAGCGTCACGCTCGACGACATCGCCGAGCGCGCCGGGGTCGGCGTCGGCACGGTCTACCGCCGCTTCCCCGACCGTGACGCTCTCGTCGACGCCCTCTTCAAGGAGAAGATCAGCCAGGTCGTCGCCCGCGCCGAGGCCGCCGAAGCGCTCGACGATCCCTGGGAAGGGCTCGTCGCCTTCATGCGCGGCCACATGCTCGCCCAGCAGGCCGATCGTGCCTACGCGTCGGTGGTCCTCACCGACACGCACGGCCACGAGGCGCTCAGGCGCGGCAAGGCGCAGATCGCTCCGATCGTCGAACGGATCGTGCAGCGTGCCAAGGACGCGGGCGTCGTCCGCGGCGATCTCGCCTTCACCGACATCCCCATGCTCATGCTGATGTGCGGCTCGTCGCTCGACGCCACGCGCGACCTTTGCCCCCACGTGTGGGAGCGCTACTTCTCGATCGTCCTCGACGGCATCCGCCCCGGCGCCACGTCCACCCTCAGCGCGCCGCTCCCCGAGGACCAGGTCCCCGAAGCCATGCGCTGCGGGTTGAAC
>JAURVW010001133.1 GCA_030655275.1 Solirubrobacteraceae bacterium | reverse complement strand
CCGAGTGCTGTGCGAGCGCTATGCAACCAACCTCTTTGCAAAGGCTGGTTCTATGCCCAAGCCGCCCCTTGAAACTAGGTGGAGGCGTCCCAGCACGGACGCGCAGAGGTGAGTCCTCCGTTCAAAGACATTCGGTTGCCGGACAGCGTCCTCTCGACTGTCCGCCGGAGCACGTTCCACACGATCGAAAACGCGGACATCTCAGACGACGAATCACTGGCGCACCTAGTTGGATTGATGTTCAACTTTCCCGAGCGGGAATTCGTTGTGTACCTAGAGAAAGGAGCTTCGCTCACCCAACCGCTGCGGCGAGCGCTTGACTGTCAGGTTTTCCTCTGCACCCAAACTGACCAAGAGTACTTCCGCCACCCCAACGGGGCGAGCCACGACTTCGTAAGAGTTCGCCGGGGCAAGGAAATCTTTGATTGGGAACGTGAGCTAACGGTTTCCGCCAAGGATTTCGTCCGCTTCACCCTGGTCCTGTCAGCTTGGAAGCGCCGGAAGCTGGAGATTGAACAGCACTTGGAAGTGCAGGCTCAAAAGTCCAGTAGTCCCATAGAAATGAAGCCAGGGCTGTGGGGTTTCAGTATTGACGTCAAAAAGCTTTGGACGCTGGTGAAGTCCAAGCTGCGTCGCTGACGGTCGGCCCAGCTTCCAACTGGTTCGACCCCATGCAGCGCTTTTGCAGCAGCGGACCTCCCACGCTCGTAACCGAAATGTTGATTCGTTGCTGAATTGGGGCGTGCTGAAGGGGCAGGCAGGCCGTACCCGACATTCGCATCTATGTCTGGAGAGACCTAGCGGAACTTGGTCCGCAACCTGGTGTGCAGCAGTCCTAATCTTGGGCAGATTGAAGGACCGCAACCAGTCTGGAGCGGACGTTGAGCTCAACGCGCTGAACGTCCGCTTCTGCCCCCGAATGCGGCCGGCCTGAGGATGCCACAGCGGCCCCTTTGTGGGAAAGGCTCACCAACTTCGATCCGCCTGGCTCAACAACTTTGAGCCAGGCGCACCAACTGTGGCTCCCTACACCAGATGCGCGTCCTGTCGCGGCGCGCGTGAGCGCCGACGACCGCTACGCGTCGAGCGCGACCTGGCCG
>JAURVW010001132.1 GCA_030655275.1 Solirubrobacteraceae bacterium | reverse complement strand
GATGGTGTTGAGGACCCAGAGGACGGCCATGGCGATGGTCCAGCGCGTGACGTTGCGCTCCATCATCGAGCCGGATCCGAGGGAGCCGGAGCCGCCGCCGACGCCGAAGGCGCCGGAGAGGCCTCCGTCCTTGCCGGCGTGCGCGAGGACACCGGCGATGAGGCCGATGGACAGCACGAGCTGGAGGATCTGAAGAGGGAATTCCACGGGCCTAGGGTAGCGCTTCGGGCTGCGTGAGGTGTGATTGGGCTTCGTCGATGGCCGCTTCGGCGTCGTCGAGGGCGTGGAGGAGGGTGGCGGCTTCGGCGCGGAGGGCGCGTTCGAGGGGTGCGGCGTCGGCGGCTTCGAGCTTGCCGGCTTCGCGGTCGGAGCGCAGTTCGCGGATCTCGTCGAGCTTGCGGTCCTTGGCGAGTTGTGCGCGGTCGCGATCCTCGAGGAGTCGGGGGTCGATGCCGGTGGCGACGGGTGCGCTGGCGCGCAGGGGCCAGAGGATGAAGGCGAGGACGGCGGCGGCGATGGCCATGACGAGGAGGAACTGGAACATGGGGGGCTTTGGATTATCTCGTGTTCGCGGGCTGCGGGGCGCGGTGGGACGCCGGTGGCTGCCGTCAGCGGGTCTGGAGGGTGGCGACGAGGAGGTCGTGGTCGGAGCCGGCGAGGTCGCGGATGTCGACCTCCCGGACGGCGACGCTCGGGGGCACGAGGACGTGGTCGAGGGTGAGGGTGGCCCAGCGGCCGTTGCTCCAGGTGGGGCGCCAGGCCTGGCCGGTCTCGTCTGCGGCGTCGCGGAGGCCGGCATCGAGGAGGGTGCGGAGCGGCTGGTGGTCGAGGGTGGCGTTGAAGTCGCCCATGAGGATGGCGGGCGCGGGGACGGAGCGGATGGTGCGCTTCAGGCTGGTGGTGTCGCGTTCCCATTCGCGGAACCGCTGCTGGCCGCCGTGGAGCGGGTATGGGTGGAGGCTGCGGACGTGCAGGCGTCGTCCGGTGGGGAGCTCGATGGTGCCGCCGATCGAGCGGCGGTCGCCGCGGCGGCTGGCCACGGCGGTGATCGGGTAACGCGAGTAGATGGAGATGCCGGCGGCGCCAGGGGCGGGCTGCGCGGCGGCGTAGGGCAGGGCACGCCGCAGGCCTGCGGCGGTGAGGTCGGCGGTGAAGTCGGGGGTGTCCTCCTGGAGGGCGAGCACGTCGACCCGTTGCCGGGTGACCTGTCGCATGAGCGCCGCCGCGTCGGCGCGGCCGAAACGGACGTTGGCGGAGGCGACGACCACGCGGGTGCCGGTGGCGCGGGGTTGGTCGTCGCCGACAACCTGCCCGGCCCGGGGAACGACGAGCACGGCGAGGCCGGCGAGCGCGATCAGGGCGATCAGGCGCGCCTTGATCAGGAGCGCGAGGAGCGCGACGACCGCGGTGCCGAGGATCGCGTAGTTCGCGAAGGCGACGAGGGCCGCCATCGGCCACCACACGTCGAGGTCGACGGCCGTGAGGATCGCGACCGGGATCCATGCGAGCGCGAGCACCAGCAGGGGCAGGCGCAAGACGAGGCGCAGGGGGCGGCGGATCACGTGCGACTCAGGCGGCGCTGAGTTCCTGGCCGACCCGGGCCAGGGCGGCAGCCTTCGCGCGCGAGCGGGCGACGGACGGCTGGGAGACCGCGAGCAGGCCGCCGAGGCCCATCATCGCGGCACCGATCCACACCCAGAAGACGCCCGGCGCGTCGATCGCGCGGGTGATGACGGGCGGGCTCGAGGCGAGGTGTTGATCGACGATGCCCTGCAGCGACTTCGCGAGCACCTCGCCGGCGATGTCGCCGCTGAGGTTGCGCTCGGAGACGAGCTTCACGAAGCCCTCGTTGACGGCCTTGGCGCGGTCGACGATCGCCTTGGAGTCGGGCGTCGCGGCGACCCAGAGGTCGCGGCTGGCGCCGCTGGAGAGCGAGATCTCGCTCGTCTCCTCGCCCTCGAAGAAGCGGCCGACGGGACCGAACGCGATGCTCGCCGCCGACGGGTAGAAGTCGTGGCGGGGTGTGATGAGCTCGGCCGGCCGGCCGTCGCGCCAGACGCGCATCTTGGCGCCGAACTCGATCCGCTCGACGCGGTCCTGCTCGTTGAGCACGATCTTGCCCGTCGGGCCGACGTACTGGAGCTGACGCCCCTGGGCGAGGTCGATCTTCTCGCCGATCCGCAGTGGCTGCTGCTTCGTGGTGTCGAAGGCGGTCGAGGCGGCGACGGCGAGGAGCAGGGTCGCGATCCCGGCGTGCACGAGGTAGCCGCCGTAGCGACGGCGGTTGCCGGCGATGGAGCGCAGGAGGGCGGTCGGCGGAGCGTCGCCGGTGAGCGCCCGGCGCGCCCGGGCACCGATGACGAATTCGCGCGCCACGGAGACGAGCGTGAACGCCGACGCCGTCGCGACGAGGATCGCCGCGATCGAGTGCGTGCCGCCGAGGATGGCCGTGGCGACACCCACGAGGATCCCGACGACGAGCGGCAGGAGCGCGGCGCGACCGAAGGCGCCCCAACGCCCCTTGCCCCACGGCAGCAGCGGAGCCAGCCCGGCGAGTGCGACGATCGCGAGCGCCGACGGGGTCGAGTACTGCGAGAACCACGTCGGGCCGACGGACGCGGCATCGCCGGTGAGGCCCTCGGAGATGAGCGGGAAGAAGGTGCCCCAGAGCACGACGACCACGAGCACGATCAGCGCGAGGTTGCCGACGAGGAACATCGACTCCCGCGAGAGGGCCTGGATCTCGCCGGACGGCTCGAGCAGCTTGCGGCGCTTGATCACTAGCCAGATCGAGAGCGCCAGGAGGCCGCCGATCAGGATGAGGAACGGCGGGCCGACGGTCGACGCGCCGAACGCGTGGATCGATTCGAGGATGCCCGAGCGCACGAGGAAGGTGCCCAGGAGGCAGAGCAGGCCGGTCGCCAGGACGAGGCTCACGTTCCACGTCTTGAGCAGCCCGCGGCGCTCCTGCACGACGATCGTGTGGAGGAAGGCGGTGGCCGTGAGCCACGGCATCACGGAGGCGTTCTCGACGGGGTCCCACGCCCAGTAGCCGCCCCAGCCGAGCTCGGCATAGGACCAGCGCGAGCCGAGGATGATGCCCGTGCCGAGCAGCAGCCAGGCCGCGAGCGCGTAGCGGCGGGTGTGGACGATCCAGTCGCCGCCGAGCCGGCCGGCCGCCAGCGCACCGATCGCGAACGCGAAGGGCACGGCGAAGAGCGTGTACCCGCTGTAGAGCAGCGGCGGGTGGATCATCATCGTCGGGTACCGCAGCAGCGGCGAGAGGCCGAGGCCGTCCTGCGGCGCAACCGGCACGGTCGCGAACGGCTTGGCGGCGAGCACGAGCAGGCCGGCGAAGAACGCGGCGAGCAGCAGCAGCACCGCGAGGGCATAGGGCTCCACGTCGCGCATGCGCCCGCGCAGGCTGCGGATGGCGATCGTCGAGGTGAGCGAGAGGAGCGTGAGCCACAGCAGCAGCGACCCCTCCTGCGAGGCCCACGGCGCGGCGATGCGGTAACCCAGGGGCGTCGTGAGCGAGGCGTGCCCGGTGACGACGGTGTAGTGGAAGTCGGGCTTGATGAACGCGATCTCGAGCAGGACGAAGGCGCCCACCGAGAGGGCGAGGACCGCGTAGAGCGCGCGGCGGGCCGCGAGCATCAGGGCGGCCGGCCCGACGTTCCGGGCCGCAGCCAGGGCGGCACCCGATCCGAAGATCGAGACACCCAGCGCAAGGATCAGCAGCGCCCGTCCGACAACGTCCATCGGCGCGCTCAGCTCAGGTCTTCGGGAGGGGCGTGGTGCCGTCGGCGTTCATCGGCGCACCGTTGAACTTCGACGGGCACTTCGTGACGAGGCTGTTGTCCTGGCCGACGAACTCGGTGGACCCGGTGCCCGCCGCGCCGCGCTTGACGTCGATGAGGACGTCGCGACCTTCGCGGAACGTGTCCGGGACGGTGCCCTCGTACGTGACCTCGATCTGCTCGCCGGCTGCGGTGCCGGGGTGTCCGAGCTTGAAGTGCAGGACGCCACCCGGGCGCGAGACGCTGCCCTCCACCACGCGGCCGCCGACGCGGTAGGTCTGCGCGGGGTCGGCCACGGACGCGATCTGGCCGGGAAAGCGCTCCGGGCTCGCGGCGGAGAACGTCGTGTAGACGAGCATGCCCGAGAGGAACAGCGCGAACGTGAGCGCCAGGGTGAACCGCACGGTGCGGCGGCGCGAACGAGAGACCTGCACGTTGGCGAGTATCGCAGAGCCAATGCCCCTTCTGCGACGGTCCGGGCGCCCAGCTCCCTTTGCGCCGAATAGCGGGGGTAACGGGCGTTTTTGTGTGACCGCGGTCGCGTACCTACGCGCCCGTCGCTACGATCCGCCGATGAGCGCTACCCCCATGACGGCCTCCCGTCGCCTCGAGCAGGTCCTCCTGGTGCTGTCGATGTTCCTCGGCAGCGTCGGCATGTGGCTCGGTTCGCCGGCCCTCTGGCTCTGGCTCGCCGGCCGCAGTTCGAAGGTGTCGTCGACCGCGATGACGTCGCTGCTGATGGTCCTCATCGGCATCCCGGTCACGATGGTGCTCATCGCCAAGATCCTCTCGCGACTCGACCACCGCTACACCGCGCAGTTCGGCACGGGCGAGGCCGGTGCGAAGAACCCGGCCCGCTGGATCGCCTCCATGCGCGGTGGCGGGCAGTCGAGCGACGAGCCGACGATGCTCGACAAGGTCATGGTTGTCTCCGTCGGCCTCGCGCTGCTCGCGTTCGGCGTGTACTTCGCGCTGTTCTCCGGTGGCAGCCAGATGCGCAACTGACGCAACACTTGGGCGGCCCGGAGCGGGCCGCTTCTCGCCCTCGGGCGAGGCTCAGCGCCGGGACTCGAGCGGGCGGCCCTTGAAGGCCGACGCATCCTTGGCGGCGCTCGCGAAGAACGCCTCGACCACCTGGGGGTCGAACTGGCTGCCGGCGCAGCTCTGCAGCTCGCGGAGCGCCACGCCGGGCGGCATCGCGTTGCGGAACGGCCGGTCGGACGTCATCGCGTTGTAGGCGTCGCAGACGGCGATGATGCGCGCGCCGAGCGGGATCTGCTCGCCGGCGAGCCCGTCCGGGTAGCCGTTGCCGTCGAAGTGCTCGTGGCTGGAGCGCACGAGCGCCGCCGTGTGGGTGCGCGCGTGGGCGGCGAAGGCGAGGCGCCCACCGGTGATGGTGTGCTTCTTCACGAAGGCCCACTCGTCGTCGTCGAGCTCCCCCTCCTTGGCGAGGATCGAGTCCGGGATGGAGCTCTTGCCGATGTCGTGCAGGTCGGCGGCGACGCGCACGGCCTCGACCTCCTCCCCACCGAGCTGCAGGTGCTCGGCGATGAGCTGCGCCATGGCGGCGACCCGGCCCACGCTGCCCTCCTCGACGCGCCGCTTGGGTCCGTCGGTGAGCGACTGCAGCGTCGGGCGCTCGCCCTTGCGGCTCGCCTTGTCGGAGTACATCCGCTCGTCGGCCATCACGAGCGCCGTCTCGACGTCGCTCGCGTCGCCGGGCACCCAGACGGTGCCGACGGAGGTGCCGATGCTCCAGCCGTCGCCCTCGTCGGTGAGCGCGGCGATGGCCGCTTCGATGAGCGCCTCGGAGCGCAGCTCGTCGATCTGCGTCAGGACGCAGAACTCGTCGCCGCCGAGCCGGTAGGCCTTGGCGCCGAGATCCTCGACGGCCTTGGTGAGGTTGCGTCCGAGCCGGTTGAGGAGCTCGTCGCCGGCCGCGTGGCCGAAGGTGTCGTTGTAGCCCTTGAAGCCGTCGAGGTCGAAGAGGGCGAGCAGCACGCGCTCGTCGTCGGAGGCGATCGGCAGTGCGGCCTCCAGGTCGATCTGCAGGGCGCGGCGGTTGTTGAGACCCGTGAGCGCGTCGGTGAGGGCCTCGTCGCGGCTGGCGGCCAGGAGCTCCTCGTTCTGCGTGAAGAGGCGGCGCACGATGCGGTGGTCCTGGATCGACCGCGTGTAGAAGAAGGCGAAGACGCTCAGGAGCAGCAGGACCGTGAGCACGGCGCCCTGCAGGGCCTGGCGGCGGGCGAAGGCGGCGCGGGCGGCGTAGTCACCGCTGGCGCGGGCGAGCAGCCGGTTGGTGGCGTCGAGTTGGGCGACCTGCTTGCGGACGGCCGCGAGGCCGGCCTCGGTTGCCAGGCGCCGGTCGCGGGCGAGGACGAGGCTGGCGTCGACGCGGGCCCCGAGCAGGTCGATGGCCTCCGCCGCCGGCACGACATCGGCCGGGGGCTCGCCGGCGCGCAGTTCGCGTAGACCCTCGGAGACCGCGACGCGGCGTTCCTTGAGGTCGACGGCCGCCGCGCCCGCGGGCTGACCGGCCTGCACGAGGCTCGGGAGGGCGCCGGCGTGCTCGAGCGAGCGGCCGATCTGCTCGACCGTGAGCTGCGCGCGACGGGCGCTGTCGGCCCGACCCTGCAGCGTCGCGATCAGCGCGATGGCGGCGAAGCCGAGCGCGACCATCACGATCGGCACGACGTAGGTCAGACGGGAGGTGGGCTTCTGCATACAAGGAACTGGTCTGATGAGCCAGTGCTCCACCATCGACGCCCTGTCGGTGTCCGTGAGAGCCGGGGCGCACCATCGGACGTTCGTCCGATCAGGGCGTGCCGCGGCTGGGGTCCAGACCCCAGAACCCCCGGGAACCCGGGAGCGGGTGGACGCGCCGAATCCGTCGGCCCCGGCCCGTGCAGCCCTTCAGTTCGTGCCGTCGGACACGAGCCGACGCAGGCGGGAGCGCTCTGCGGCGCGCCGAGGATCGTCGCGTTCGAGCAGCCCGATGAGCCGGCGCGAGACCTCGTAGTCGTCCTGCCCGCTCGGCAGGCGGAGCCAGCGTTCCATCAGCTCCGGGCTCGCCGAGGCCAGGACGGCCGCTCGCACCCCGTCGTTGATCCGCTCGCGCAATTCCACGAGCCTCGGCACCTCCGTCTGCGCGAGCGGCGCGCCGAGGTAGAGGTGCATCGCGCCTTCGATCTGCCCCTGGCGAACGCGCGACTCGACGGCGGTGAGATCGCAGTCGATGTGTCCGAGGATCCGGTAGGGACGCTCTCCGAGCAACGACCCCAGGTGCGTGCGCAGGCGGTGCATCTCCGTGCGGACGCTGCCCGGCCGGCCGTGCTCGCCGTAGATCTCGAGCGCGAGCTGCTCGGCA
>JAURVW010001128.1 GCA_030655275.1 Solirubrobacteraceae bacterium | reverse complement strand
GAGATGCAAACCGTCGGCCCGATGCGCGCGAGGGCCTTCGTCGGCAGCGCCGCGGAAGTCGGTGCGCAACTGCGCGCGCTTGCCACCGAACTTGGACTCGACGAGATTGTCGTCAACACCTGGGCCCACGACCCCGCCGTGCGGCGCACCTCGTACGCGTTGCTCGCGAAGGAGTTCGAGCTGTGAACCTGATCGACTTCCCGCTGCGCGGCGACTACATCACCCTCGATGCGCTGCTGAAGGCGACCGGCCTCGCTCCCAGCGGCGGCATCGCGAAGATGATGGTCGCCGACGGCCTGGTGCAGGTCGACGGCCGCGAGGAATTGCGCAAGACCGCGAAGATCCGCGCCGGCCAGGTCGTCGCCCTCGCCGGCGCGCGCATCACGGTGCTGGCCGGCGAATAGCGCGTCTCACGGCTTCGCGCCGAGCCGCTGCAGTTCGAAGCCTGCGGCGATGTGTTCGATGTAGCGCGTGATGCCGATCGCGCGCGACTTCTCGAAGGCCTCTCGCGCCGCGTCGTTGCGCTTCGCGCCGAGGTGGTATTCGCCGATGTAGAACCAGCCCTCGGCGAGCGCGAGCTCGCGTTCGTCGCCGCTCTTGCGGCCGATCTGTTCGATGACCTGCTCCGGCGTGGCCTGGCCGCTGAACATCGCCAGCGCCGGACGCGGCCACGCGGCCGTCGCATCGGCGCCGGCGCTCGCGATCATCTCGGGCGGCAGCGGGCGCTCCAGGCGCTGCAGCGTCCAGGCCTGCCAGAGTTGCGCATAGCCCTTCGCGACCGGGTCGCTGCGGTCGGCGACGGCCTTGGCGAAGTCGTCGGCGGCCTGGTCCAGCTTGCCCTCGAAGAAGCGCGACTGGCCGCGGCGGTAGTAGACATCGTTCGCGGTCACGCCGAACGCGAGCGCCTTGCCGAAGTCGTTCGTCGCCGCGGCGAAGTCGCCGAGCGCCCAGCGGGCGTTGGCCTGGCACAGCCATGCGCCGCCGAGCGATGGCGCGTTGCGCACGGCTTCCTGCGCGTCCTTGAGGGATTCGGCGGCGTTGCCGAGTTCGGCCTGCGCCTCGGAGCGCAGGCAGAGCGCCTGCGCCAGGTCGTCGCCGCTCACCTGGCCGCTGGCGATCGCCTTGCCGGTGCGTTCGACGCTGGCCTTGGCGCGCGCCTGCAGGTTGTCCTGCAGGCTTTTCTTGCCGATG
>JAURVW010001125.1 GCA_030655275.1 Solirubrobacteraceae bacterium | reverse complement strand
CCGAGTTCCGCACGGCGACCGGGCGGGTGCGCGTGACCGACTCGCTCAACTCCGGCCATGCCGGCCGACTCCCTTGGTCGGAGCTCGCGCGGCGCGTGGAGGGCCTCGAGGGCGAGGTCGAGTTGCGGGTGGACGTCACGCTCGGCACACGCTTCGACCAGTCCGAGCGGCGCGACGCGGTCGTCCCCGACGACGGCGCCTTTCAGCTCGGGCCGATCCTCATGCAGCTGCGCACGAGCGACGACTGCGCGGTCGTTGGCGGCGAGCAGAGCGACGACGCTGCCGAATCGGGCGACGGGGCCGACGACGCCGGCAACGACACCGAGCGCCGCGAGCGGCCCGGCGACGGGGTCGCCCTCCGCATCCAGGCCTGCGAAGGGTCGCGCTCGACGATCGCGCTGCTGGCCTCGCACGCCGAGCCGCTGATGGACTCACCGATCGAGGCGATCGACGTACGCATCGACCGCAGCGACGCCCAGTGGCGCAACTGGACCGACGACCTCACGTACGACGGGCCGTTCCGCAGCCGCGTGCTGCGCAGCGCGCTCGCCCTCAAGCTCCTGCTCTTCTCCCCGACCGGCGCGATCGCGGCCGCGGCCACCACCTCCCTCCCGGAGTCGCTCGGTGGCGGCGGCAAGAACTACGACTACCGCTACGCCTGGATCCGCGATGTCGCCTACTCGGTGAAGGCGCTGCTGCGGATCGGGGCCACCGAGGAGGCTCAGGCCGGGTTCGCGTGGCTGATCGAGACGCTCCACCGCCACCTTCCGCACACCGATCCGCTGGGCGTCTTCTACACGCTCGACGGTGAGCTCCCGGGCGAGGAGACCGAGATCGACCTGCCCGGGTATCGCGGCGAGCGGCCCGTGCGTATGGGCAACGCCGCCCGGGATCAGCGTCAGCTCTCCTGCTACGGCGACGTGATCGAGACGGCCGAACTCTTCACCCGCAGCGGCAACCACCTCGATGCACGCACCCGCGAGGTCCTCACCACCCTGACCGACCGGTGCTACGAGGAGTGGCGGCTGCCCGACGCCGGGATCTGGGAACTCGAGGACGAGCAGCACTACACGATGTCGAAGATCGGCTGCTGGCTTGCCCTGGACCGTGGCGCGAAGCTCTGCGCCGAGGGCCACCTCGACGACGGCCACGGCCCGCGCTGGGCCGCCGAGGCCGAGCGGGTCGTCGAATGGATCGACGAGCACTGCTGGGACGAGGAGCGGCGCACCTACACGCAATTCGCCGGATCCACCCAGCTCGATGCCGCGCTGCTGCTCGCCACCCGCTGGGCGTTCCCGCAGCGTGAGCGGATGCAGGGCACCCTCGAGGCCGTCCGCGCAGAGCTCGCCACCGGCCCGCTCGTGCATCGCTACTCCGGCATGCAGGAGGTCGAGGGGGCGTTCCTCGCGACCTCGTTCTGGCTGGTCGAGGCACTCGCCTTCCTCGGCCACGGCGGCGAGGCACGGGGCACGATGGAGGCCCTCCTCTCGGTGACCGGCAGCAATCTCGGTCTCATGAGCGAGATGGTCGACGTGGAGACCGGGGCGTTCCTCGGCAACACACCGCAGGGCCTCAGCCACCTCGCGATGATCCACGCGGCGCTGGCGATCCAGGAACGCGGGACCGGCAAAGACACCGACCGAGGCCGCGCGTAAGCAGCCCGTAAGCAGTGCGTTCCTAGCCTGCCCTCCATGGATCTCGGGATTTCCGGCAAGACGGCGCTGATCACCGGAGGCGACTCCGGCATCGGTTGGGAGACGGCAAAGCTGTTGCTCGCCGAGGGCGTGACGGTCGTCCTCTCCGACCAGGACCAGGGCGACCTCGACGAGGCCGCCGCGAAGCTCGACGCGAAGCCGGGCCAGCTGCACGCGTTCGCGGCCGACATCACCGTCGTGAGCTCGGTCGAGCGACTGCGCACGAGCGTCGAGGAGGCCGTCGGCGACATCGACATCCTCATCCAGTGCGCGGGCATCACCGGCGCCCAGGGACTCTTCCACGAGATCGACGACGAAGGCTGGACGAACACGATCGAGGTCGACCTGCTCGGGCCGGTGCGGCTCGTGAAGGCGTTCCTGCCCGCGCTGCGCAAGGGCGGCTGGGGCCGACTCATCTTCACGGAGTCCGAGTATGCGGTACAGCCGTACGACGACGAGCTCCCCTACTGCGACGCGAAGGCCGGGATCCTCGCGCTCGCCAAGGGCCTCTC
>JAURVW010001119.1 GCA_030655275.1 Solirubrobacteraceae bacterium | reverse complement strand
CCACCCTCGCCGGGTGGGTGGGCCGCGGTCGTAGAGGGGTCGAGGGCGTCGACGGGCGTGATTTCGACCGGGCCATCATCCGCGGACGCCCGCCGTCGTCCGCGTTCGATGTGGCGGCACGCGGGCCCGTTCACCTAGGCTGGTCGCATGGCTTCCAAGCAACCGCTGTACACCGTGCTCGGCTGGGCCGTCTGGAAGGGCACCAAGCTCTACCTGAAGCGCCGCGCCAAGGCCGCCGTCCCGAGCAAGAAGGTGCTGGCGCTGGGCGTCGCGAGCGTCGCGCTCGCCGGTGTCGCGGCGAGCGCCGTGAGTGCCCAGAACGGCAACGATTGATCCACCCCGCGCCCCGGGCATCGATGCGCGATACCGTGGCACGGTGCCCGCCCGCCCACCGCACGAACCAGGCTCAGTCACGCCCGAATCCGGGGCGACCGAGGCCCCGGGTCGCAGCCTGAGCGAGATCCTCGAAGAACTCGCGCAGATATCGCACGCCCAGCAGGGTGAGGCGTCTGCGATGCGTGGTGCCGTCTCGGAGTTGAGCCGTGCACTCGCGCGCCTCTTCGAGATGATCCGCGCCGACCGCGCCTCCCAGCACACGCGGATCGCCGAGCTGGAGGAGGCCTTGGCGCACGCCGAGTCGCGGATCCGCGAACTCGAGACCGACGGGGCGACCGGCCTGCCCGACGCGCCACCGAGCGCGGGCGACTTCGACGCCCTCCGCGGCGCCGCTGAACGTCCCGCCGCGCCCGCGCACGACGAACCGTTCGGCCGCCCCGGCATCCTGCGGGTCTTCCCCGGCGCCGTGCTGCCGTCGAACGATCCGCCCGATCTCGACGTGGAGAGCGACCTCATCGGGTTCGACGACCGCGAACTGCGCCAGGCCGTCGCCCAGCACGCGGTGCCCACCCTCTCGCCACCGCCGGCCGAGCCGCGGACGTCCGACCTCGACGGCGCCCCGGACCGCGCCGCCGAAGTCGCCGACGGCGGCAGCTCAGAGTCTGCTGCTTCGACGAAGCCGGAGACCTCGACGTCGACGAACGGCGATCGACCCACCGTCGTCGCCGATCTCGAGGACGACGAGCCGTCCGAACCGACGCTCGCGCCGCCGACG
Source organism: Solirubrobacteraceae bacterium (assembly GCA_030655275.1). Taxonomy (GTDB): domain Bacteria; phylum Actinomycetota; class Thermoleophilia; order Solirubrobacterales; family Solirubrobacteraceae; genus JAGIBJ01. Next base: position 11,218 of record JAURVW010001119.1, on the reverse strand, counting down.
ATCCCCAAGCCGGCGGTCACGGAGCGCGCGGCGCCGATCCCCATCGAGCCGCGGCCGGCCCGCAAGCGCAAGGGGCGACTTCGCCGTCGCCGGATCGACGCGCGCAAGCTCGCCACCGTCGACCCTGCCTCGGCGTTGCGGGCGATGGTCTCGTCCATCGACAACGTCTGGACCCACGGCGACTCCGTCGATCTCGTCGTCGCACTCACGGACGGCGGCACCCTGCACATCTTCGGCGGCAACCTCGATCCGATCACCGTCTCGGACGTGAAGCCCGGGACACCGGCGCGGGCGACCGTCACGGTCGCCAGCGCCCAGGTCGTGCCGCTCTTCGGGCGCCTCGACCTCACCGACGAGCAGAGTGCCCCGCTGATCCACGGTTCACGGCGTGACGCCGACCTGCTCGTCGGCTGGATCGACCGCGCGCAGCGCCTCGAGGCGCAGCCGCTCTAACCCGGCGTCGCGCCGTCGTGGCGATCGGCGTTGGCGTCGATCGCGTCGTGCACGTATTGCGCGAGCCCTGGCGCCATCCGTTCGTATCGTTCCTCGAATCGGCGGTCCTCGACGTGCAGGTCCGCGAGGTTGCGGTGCATCTCGTGGCTCAGCGGGTAGTACGTCTCGTCGATGTGGAGTCGCGCCCGCTCGGCCAGCTCCATCGCGACCCGGGACGTCGGCGGCGCGCCCTCGGCGAGCGCCTGCACGAACGCGTCGTCGATCGCGCCGGCCGCGGCGGTGATCCGGATCCAGTCGTCCTTCGTGTACCGCTTGGTCCTCTGGCGCGCGGCGGCGTAGGCCTCGGTGTCTCCCCAGCGTGCGCTGGCCTCGGCGCTGTACGTCGACGGGTCCTCGCCGCCGAACACCTCGAGCCGTTCCTCGGGGGTCAGGTCGATGCTCATGTCGTGAGCCTCCATGGTGGTCTGGACCGCGGCGCGGACGCGCTGCAGTCGCTGGATCCGCTCGCCCAGCTCCCGATGCTGGCGGCGGAGATGATCGAGTTCGTCGACGGCGGGATCGTCGATGAGTTGGTGGATGCGGTCGAGCGGGAGCTCGAGCTCGCGGTAGAAGAGGATGCGCTGCAGGCGGGCGACGTCGGCCGCGGTGTAGGCCCGGTAGCCGCTCTGGGTCCGAAGTTCTGGTCGCAGCAGTCCGATCCGGTCGTAGTGGTGCAGCGTGCGGACGGTGACGCCGCCGAGCGACGCGAGCCGTCCGATCGTGAGGGGCTCCGTCGTCGCGGGCTGCTGGTCACCGGTCATGGGACGACCGTACGCCCTGACGCAACGTCAGGGTCAAGCGTGGAAGGGCGCCAGGACGCAGCAGGGCCACGAACGCGATCGCGCTCGTGGCCCTGCTTCAGAGAGAGAGGAATGCTCCGCCGCTGCGGCGGACCGGGTCACTTCATCGTCGGGACCGAGGCGCAGTTCGAAGTCGCGGTGGTGCCCGCGAGACGATCCGACAGCCACTTCACGGCGCCGTCGCCCTCGGTCAGCATCGGCACGAGGTGGTTGAGGCTGGTGCCGCCGGTCCCGAACAGCTGGATCACCGGGACGTACGAGACGGATGCGCCCTTCGCGCACCAGTCGACGGCGAGCTGCTTGACCTGGCCGTGGGTGACGATGTCGTCCTGCGTACCCGTGACGAGGCGGACCGGGACGCTCGGCTTGAGCGTGCCGATGCGCTGCGCGTCGACGATCGCCTTCACCTCGGGACGGCCTGCGACGACCTCGGAGATCGATTTGCCGCTGGTGGTCCACTTCGAGGTCTTCTGGAACGCGAACCCGGCGAGGCCCTCGCCGATGCAGCCGGTCGCGATCTTCGCGAGCGCGTCCTTGCCGGCCTGGTTCGTCTCGGCATCGAGCACGGACTGCAGCTGCGGGTAGGTCTCGAGGAACCCGTTGACCGCAAAACCGATCACCGCGGTGAGCGACGTGCCGTCCGCGGTCTTCATCACCGCGTTCAGGTCGGCCGGCGGGGCACCGGCGTAGACGCCCTTGAGGTTGACGTCGGGCGCGTACGTGGGCGCGAGCTCGGCCGCGGACGCCGTGGCGCCACCGCCCTGGGAGTACCCGTAGGCACCGACGGCCGAGGAGGCGGTGACCGAGGCGCCGGGGACGCGAAGCGCGGCGCGGGCGGCGTCGAGGACGGCGCGGCCCTGGTCGAGGCGGTTGACGTAGGTGTGCACGCGGTCGGTCGTGCCGAGGCCGACGTAGTCGGTCACCACGACGGCGAAGCCCTTGCTCACGAGTTTGGAGATGTTGGGGACCTCGTAGCCGATGCCGCCACCGATGGCGTTCTCGAGGCTGTACGAGGGCGCGCACTTGTCGCCCTGGCCCTGGGTGCCCTCGGCATAGGTGACGAGCGGGCGGGCGCCGGCGCCCTTCCAGGCCGCCTTCGGCTCGATGTACGTGCCGGTCACCGCGACCGGCTGGTCGTTCGTGTCGGTCGAGCGGTACATGATGCGCGTCGCCTTGCCGTCGGGCGACGGCAGGTTGACGCCGAGCTTCATCGATTCGCTGCGGATGATCGCGCCGTTGTCGGCCGGCAGCGAGCTCGGCGGCGTGTAGAAGCCGGGGCTGCCGCCGGCGAAGGCCGACGCGGCGCCGCCGCCGTGGTTGGCGGTCGACAGCCGGACGCCCGCACAGAGCTGGGAGGCGCGTGGGGTGGGGCGGGAGGGTGTGGTCATCGGGGCTGCTCTGGACGAGAGGGATGGCGACGGCGGACACCGAGGCCGGGACGGTGGGGCGAGATGCCGGGCTCGGGGGACGATCGAGCCGAGGCGCATTGCAGCACCGGCGGGGCGGCGACGCGAGCAGGAGTTCTCGCCGGCTGCGTGCCGGCGGACACAGAACGCCCGTCGTTCCTGGCGTTCTCGAGATCTCCGAGGTACCGTCGGCGACCCGCGTTCAGAGACGCGCGTCGCAGTACGGATCCCGCCGGGCGCCGCGGGGCGTCAGTCCTCGAGCGGCGCTGGCCGCTCGGCGTCCTTGCGCAGGCCGTCCAGGAACGGCATGAGCGCGCCGAGCACGCGGTCGATCGACAGGCCGTCGGCATGGAAGCGACGCACCGCGTAGAGCGCGAGCGAGACGAGCGCCTCGGCCACGACCTCCAGGTCGAGGTCGTCGCGCAGTTCCCCGCTCAGCTGGCCTCGGCGCAGAAAGGCCTGGGCGAAGGAGGAGAAGGTGTCGATCAACCCGGCATCGGCGACGGGCTCGTTCGAGATCGCAACGGTCCAGCGATGCTGCAGGGGAATGGCCGACCGCAGGACGCGTTCGATCGTCTCGAGCACGGGCATGCCGTCCTCGAACATCTCGGGGAGCTGGTGCTGGATGAGGTCGCGCCCGACCTGCTGCGCCTCTTCGAGGAGCGCCGCATGGACGGCGTCGACGTCGGCGAAGTGGCGGTAGGCCGTCGCGCGCGAGAGGCCGGCGGCGTCGGCGATGCTGGCGAGCGTGGCGGCCGAGTCCCGGGCGAAGGCGAGCGCGGCGGCGTCGAGGATCCGGTCGCGGTTCCGGCGGGCGTCGTCGCGGGTGGGCCGGGTTGCTTCCATCGGTCGGGCACCCTACGCCGCCGGCTGGCGGATGGCCAGCTTCGTGCCAACGCACGCAGGCGGCCCACTCACCGACCCCGCTCTCGCGCCGATTCACGCAAGGAGCGGGAAGAGGGCGCGCTCGCGCCCCGCGAAGAGCCGTTCTCCGACCGGACGGTCTGCGACCCTGGGTGGTCGATGAGCGCCCCTCCGTTTGCCCACCTGCACGTGCACTCCGAGTACTCGCTGCTCGACGGCGCGTGCAAGATCAGCGACCTCGTGAAGCGGGCCGCGGCCTTCGACCAGCCGGCGATCGGGCTCACCGACCACGGCGTGATGAACGGCTCCCTCGAGCTGTATAAGGCCGCCAAGAAGGAGGGGATCAAGCCGATCGTCGGCTGCGAGATATACCTCGTCGGTGATCTGGGCGCCGAGAAGAAGCAGAAGCGCACCCACCTCACGCTCCTCGCCCAGAACAACGAGGGCTACAAGAACCTCGTCCGGCTCTCCTCGCAGGGCTTCCTGAAGGGCCTCTCCAGCGGCAAGCCGGCCGTCGACATGGCCCTGCTGCAGGAGCACGCCGAGGGCGTCATCGCGCTCTCGGGCTGCCTCTCGTCCACCTTCGCGAAGTCGCTCCTGAAGGAGCGCCCGGACATCGCCACGAAGCACATCGACGACCTCGTCCAGATCTTCGGGCCCGAAGACGTCTACATCGAGATCCAGAAGAACGGTCTCGTCGAGCAGGACATGGTCAACGAGGGCGCGATCAAGATCGCCCGCGATCGAGGGTTGCCGCTCGTCGCCACGACCGACGTGCACTACCTGCGCCGGGAGGACCACGACCACCACACCGCGCTGCTCTGCGTGCAGACGAAGTCCACGCTCCAGAACCCGAAGATGCGGTTCGACAACAACGAGTTCTATCTCAAGAGCACCGAGGAGATGGTGGCCGCGTTCGAGGAGTGGCCCGAGGCCATCCCCACCTCCGCGGAGATCGCCGACCGCTGCGAACTCGACATCCCGCTCGGCGGGATCCTGCTCCCGCGCTTCCTGGAGGAGGGCGAGGACGAGCACGCCTACCTGCGCGAGCTGGTCTACGCCGGCGTGCGCGAGCGCTACGGCGACCCGATCCCGGCGGAGGCTGTCGAACGCGCGGAGATGGAGCTGGGCGTCATCAACAAGATGGGCTACGACGCCTACTTCCTGATCGTCTGGGACTTCATCAAGTACGCGAAGGACAACTCGATCGCCGTCGGTCCGGGCCGTGGTTCGGCCGCCGGTTCGCTCGTCGCGTACGCCCTGCGAATCACCGACCTCGATCCGCTCAAGTACGACCTGCTCTTCGAGCGCTTCCTCAATCCCGAGCGCGTGTCGATGCCGGATATCGACATCGACTTCTCCGTCCGCGGCCGCGAGCGCGTGATGCAGTACGTCAAGGACAAGTACGGCTCCGAGCGCGTCGCGCAGATCATCACCTTCGGCAAGATGTTCCCGCGCGCCGCCACCCGCGATGCCGCGCGCGTCCTGGGCCACGAGTACGCCATCGGCGACCGTCTCTCCAAGCTCATCCCGGATCCCGAGCAGGGCCGCGCCCCGAGCTTCGAGTCGTGCCTCGTCGAGGGCTCCGAGCTGCGCAAGGAGTACGACTCCGACCCGGTCGCGCGCGAGATCATCGATGTCGCGAAGGGCCTCGAGGGCATCGTCCGCAACTCGTCGATCCACGCGGCCGCCGTCGTCATCTCCGACCGCGACCTCACCGACATCGTCCCGCTGCAGCTCGCCGACGACGGCATCGGCCCGGACGGCAACAAGCAGTACCGCGCGGTCACGCAGTTCTCCATGAAGCCCGTGGAGGAGCTCGGTCTCCTCAAGATGGACTTCCTCGGGCTGCGCAACCTCGACGTCATCGAGGACGCCCTCGACATCATCGAGCGCTCCGGCCGCGAGCGCCCGAACATGTCGACGCTCCCGCTCGACGACGCGAAGACCTTCAAGATGCTGCGCGAGGGCGACTCGATCGGCGTGTTCCAGTTCGAGTCCGAGGGCATGCGCAAGGCCCTCAAGGTCGTCGGCCCGACGCAGTTCGACGACCTCATCGCGCTGGTGGCCCTGTACCGCCCGGGCGCCATGGACTCGATCCCCACCTACGCGCGCGGCAAGCGCGACCCGGACTCGCTCAACATCCCGGACGAGCGCCTGGAACCGATCATCGGCCCGACCATGGGCGTGATCCTCTACCAGGAGCAGGCCATGCTCATCTCGAAGGAGCTCGCAGGCTTCTCGGGCGCGCAGGCCGACGACCTCCGCAAGGCCATCGGCAAGAAGAACCGTGAGGCGATGGCCGTCCTGAAGCCGGCCTTCTTCGAGGGTTGCGCGAAGTCGGGCACCAGCCACGACGTGATCGAGTGGATGTGGGCGACCAACGAGAAGGCCGCCGACTACTCGTTCAACAAGTCCCACGCCGCCTGTTACGGCCTCGTCTCCTATCGCACCGCCTACCTCAAGGCGAACTACCCGGCCGAGTACATGGCCGCCCTGATCTCCTCGGTCATGGACACGAAGGACAAGGTTCCGTTCTTCGCCGCCCAGACCGAGCAGATGGGGATCGAGATCCTTCCGCCGGACGTCAACGAGTCCGACCACGCGTTCCTCGTGATCGAGGGCAAGATCCGCTTCGGGCTCGACGCCGTGAAGGGCGTCGGCTACGCCGCCGTGGAGGCGATCAAGAACGCCCGCGACGAGGGTGGCCGCTTCGAGGACATCTGGGACTTCTGCGAGCGCGTCGACTCTCGCTCCGTCAACCGGCGCTCGATCGAGGCGCTGGTCAAGAGCGGCGCCTTCGGCACCACCGGCCACACCCGCAAGGGCATGCTCGACGTGCTCGAGCAGGCCCAGGGCGCCGGCTCCAAGGTGCAGCAGGACGCACTCCTGGGGCAGGGCTCGATCTTCGACTTCGGCGACGAGAGCGGCGGCTCGGCCGTCAAGCAGAGCCGCCCGCCGGTGCCGATGGACGAGTACGACCACGCCTACCTGCTCGAGATCGAGAAGGAGGCCCTCGGCCTCTTCGTGAGCGAGCACCCGCTCAAGCGCGTCAAGCCCGCGCTGCGGCAGGCCGTCGACTGCTCGATCGCCGAGCTCGGCCATCAGAAGGATGGCTCGTGGGTCACGATCGGCGGGATCATCTCCCAGTCGCGCAAGATCCGCACGCGCTCCGGCAGCTCGATGATGTTCGCCACGATCGACGACCTCGAGGGCGACATCGAGCTCGTGATCTTCGCTCGCACGCTCGAGAGCTTCGAGCCGCTGCTCCAGCCCGACCAGCTCGTCATCGTGCGCGGCAAGCTCGAGCACAAGGACGGCGGCAAGACCGCGGTCGTCGCGCAGGACGTCCAGGCGTTCGCGCCCTCCGAGGAGGACCTCGAGACGGCCCGCGAGACCGATGTGATCAAGGAGGTCCGCCGGGCCGCCCAGATCACGCTGCAGCTCCGGCTCGGCGCGGTCTCCCGCAACGGCCTCGACGAACTCCGCGACATGCTCCAGGACCACGCCGGCGATGCCAGCGTGATCATCGAGCTCATGGGTGGCGACGACGGCCAGGAAGGCGTCGTTCGCCGCATGCAGCTCGGCGAGGAGTTCCGCGTCCGCCGCTCACCCGGCCTCGCGGTCGCGCTCGAAGAGGCGGTTCCGGGCCTCAGGGTCGCCGCGGTGTGACGCATCGCCGACGGCGCGCTGCTCGGTCGGGTTGCGTCGTTCACTACGGTTGGCCGCGATGAGCACCGTCGATCTCCGTCCCGAAGGTAGCGGCGAGTCCCCGTGGGGCGGCTGGCGTCGGTCGGCCTCGCTCGCCGGCATCCTCGTCGCGTGCCTCGTCCTGGCCTTCTTCTACGTGGCGGGCGACGACGAACCCGACCTCCAGCCGCCCGTCTCGCCGACCACGGTCGCAGATGGCACCACGCCCACCACGCCGGGCGACGCGCGCAAGGGCCTCGTCTACCTCGCCCTCGGCGATTCACTCAGTCGCGGCGTGCAGCCCGACGGAGCCAAGACGCTCAAGAACGGCTACCCGCGGATCCTGCTGAAGAACCTCAGGCCGCAGGTGAAGCCTGCCCCCGTGCTCGTCGAGGCGGGCTGCGGCGGCGCGACGACGGAGTCGATGATCGTCGGCGGCAAGGCCTGCGCGCCCGACGCCCCGATTCCGTACGCCAACGAGAACCGCAGCTCGAGCCAGCTCCTGTGGGCCGTCGACCAGCTCAGGCTCCGCAAGGACCTGCCGACGCTCGTGACGCTCACGATTGGTGGCAACGACATCACCTCCTGCGTCGATCCGTCGGCGGAGAAGGTCGACGCCTGCCTCGCCGAGGCGGCCCCGCGCCTCAAGGCCAACTGGACCACGATCGCGCGCCGGCTACGCGCCGTCGCCGGCCCCAAGACGGTCCTCGCCGTGATGACGACCTACGACCCCGTCCTCGGATACCTGCGCATCAGCGGCGGCAAGGACGGCCAGGCCGCCAAGGCCTTCCACCGCCAGGTCGTCCGCCGGATCAACCCGATCATGCGGCGGGTCTTCACGAAGTACGACTGGAAGATCGCCGACCTCGCCTTCGCGATGCACGAGAACGGGCAGATCGAGAACGGCAACGCCCGCGCAGTCGCGGCCGTCTGCTCGCTGACGTGGGCCTGCGGCAACTTCGACGTGCACCTCAACGACCAGGGCTACGCCGTCGCCGCCGACGTGCTCGAGGCCTCGGTGATCGACCCGGTCCTCGCCGCGACCGGCGCGAGCTCGGCCGGCGGCTGAGCCAAAGGCCCGGGTTCAGGCGACGGGTTCGCCCGTACCGCTGAGGTCGGTCAGGCGAGTTCGTCGTCGCCCGGAAAGTCCCGGATCGCCGCGTAGAGCACCGGGGTCTCGCGACCCCACAGCGTGCTGAGCAACAGCACACCGACCGGGACCGGCACCAGGGCCCACAGGTCGATCGCGAGGGGCGAGAGGTCGATGAGCTCCTGGCCCGCGAGCATCGTGAGCAGGGCCTTGATCAGCACCTGCAGCAGCGCGACGGGCACGAAGACGAGCAGGAACGCCGCCAGCGCCGCGCCGAGGATGCGCGCCACGTGGCCGTGGCTGAGCCTGAAACTCCGCACGAGCGAGGAGAACGCGGGGCGGTTTTCGGCGAGGGCAATCGCCGGCCAGAGGCTCGCCCGGACGAGCAGGATCAGGATCCAGCCGAGGCCGAGCGTGAGGATCACCGTCGGCAGCTGGAACTGGACCTTTCCCGCGTAGACGGCCACGACACCGATGCAGGCAGCCGCGACCGCGACCGCGACGAACTGGATCACGAGCACGGCGAGCATCGCGGGCCAGACCGCAAAGGCGTTCTTGATCGTGTCGGCGACCGAGGGGCCGCGGCGACCGCGGATCGGCGTGGGGGAGGCGCCGGCGGCGCCGGTCACGAGCCCCGCGGCGACGACGACGGCGAGCATCGTGGCCAGGAGCGCCGCGAGCGCGCCCAGCAGCACCCAGCCGCCGGTGTCGGGGCGCAGGATCAGCGCACCGGGTCGACCGACCGGGGCGCCGGCGATGAGCCCCTGCAGAGCCGAGGAGCCTCCACCGCGCAACACGACCTCCACACCCAGCACGAGCGGGATCAGCGGCAGCAGCATCAGGGCGGCCGGCGCGAGGGTCGAGACCGGATGACGGCGCGTCGAACGCACGACCTGCATGAGTGGTGCCGAGAGGGAGAAGGCGACCTGCGAGGGCGTCGGCGACATCGCGCACGACCGTACCGGACTCACGCGCCCGGACCCCGCTCCTCGCCAGCGTGACGGGCAACACATGCCAGATCAAAACCCCTCGAGGGGTAGTGCCACACGGCCCCGATCGGTAAGTTCATTTCTGGAAGCGGACTCAGATCGAGGGCGCTCCAGACCACCACGGCTCCGCTCCGCGCCGGCCCGACTCGACCCAGTCGAGTCCGGTCCCAAGGCCGCGTGTTCCAGGATCCCGGCGCCGCTCCGCCTTGTCTCTCTCCTCGTCCCCCTCACGCCGCGCTCGCCTCTGCGCGCTCATGGCCGCCGGGGCCCTCGCCCTCGGCGGGCTCACCGGCTGCGGCGACGAGACCCCGCAGGTGCGTACCGGCGCGCTGAACGTCGTCTCCCTCGGCGACTCGCTCGCCGTCGGCGTGCAGCCGCAGCTCGCGGGCTCCGACCGCGAGACGAGCCAGGGCTATCCCCGCCAGCTGGCGAACACGCTCCGGGAGCAGGACCGCGAGGTCGACCTGTGGGAGCTCGGCTGCGGCGGCGCGACCTCCGGCTCGGTCATATCCGGAGGCCTGGAATGCGCCCCGGGCCGCAACACGCCCTACGACAACGAGGATCCGTCGACCTCCCAGCTCTCCTACGCGGAGGGGCTGATCTCGACCCTCGGCGACGCGCCGACCGTGGTCGTCCTCGACATCGGCGGCAACGACGTCGGCTCCTGCCTGCGCGGCGGAGCGATCCTCGAATCGTGCGTGACGAAGGCCGGTCGCCAGCTCCGCACCAACCTCGACACGATCCTGCGCCGCCTGCGCGCCATCGATCCGGACGTCCCGATCGCCGTGATGGATCTCTACGACCCGTTCCTCGGTCTCTGGAAGACGCACCCGGAGGCGCGGTCCACGCTCGTCAGGATCCACGCGGTCTTCCTGCGCGACGTGAACCAGGTGATCGCCCGCGTCGCCGCCCGCCGCGGCGCGCTCGTGGCGAAGGTCGGGACCGCGATGCGGCAGGACACCGCCTTCACTGCGGCGCAGACCACGCTTCCTCCGGCCGTCGACGCCGTCTGCAAGGAGACGTGGATGTGCGTCGAGGCGCCGCTCGTGCCCAACATCCACCTGCGCCGCAGCGGCTATGGCCTCGCGGCTGAGGAGCTCCTGCGCGTGCTCACCCCGAGCCTCGGGGAGATGGGTCGCTAGTGCGCGAACTCGTCATCTCCATCCTCGACCGCGCCCGACACAGCGTCGGCACCCAGCTCGGGATCGGCATCCTCGTCGGCTTCTTCGCGCCGACCGTGCTGCTCGTGATCGTCTCGTCGGTCTGGGCAGGGACCACGGGCCTCGCGCTCTACCTGATCTCGGTGGCCTACCTCACCACCTGCGCGCTGATGCTCGTGGAGGCCAACCTCTCGTTCCGTCGCAACCCGCGCTCGGAGCCCGCGGCCTCCAGCGACGGCTGGGTGCCGGAGGTGTCGATCGTGGTCGTCGCGTACCTGCCGAACGAGGCCGCGCTCGTGATGGACACGCTGCAGCACCTCATCGACGAGGTCGACTACCCCGGCGAGAGCCCCCAGGTGATCCTGGCCTACAACACCCCGCACCCGATGAAGATCGAGAGCGACCTGCAGGCCCTGGCCCACCGCACGCCGATGCTCGACGTGATCCGCATCGAGGGCAGCACGTCGAAGGCCGAGAACGTGATGGGCGTGCTGAGCCAGGTGCGCAACCCCGTCGTCGCGATCCTCGACACCGACCACCAGCTCCACCGCGATGCCGTGCGCCGCGCGATCCGTTGGTTCGACGGCGGCTACGACGTCGTCCAGGGCCGCTGCGTCGTGCGCAACGCCCGCCACAACCTCCTCACGCGCATGGTCGCGTTCGAGTTCGAGACGATCTACGGGATCGCGCACGCGGGGCGTTCGCTCCTGGTCGACACGGGCATCTT
>JAURVW010001118.1 GCA_030655275.1 Solirubrobacteraceae bacterium | reverse complement strand
TCAGCACCTATTAGTGCCCGGCAGTTCCTGGCAAAAGCACGACCATGGCGCCTATCCGCGACACGACCGATCAAAGTGGAAACGGCACACCAAACAGTGCTTCGAAGAGAGATTTCTGACGCATGACGATAACCGGCGGTGTGGTCTTTGCACGACGCAAAAGACGGCGCTTGCGCGGCATCGTTTCCTTAAAAACCGTAATGGCCGGAATTGCGATCGGCCGATCTTCGATCCGACCTCGAATGTCTTTCAATTCTGGGAGCTCTACATGCATTGCCATAATGGGTGGCTTGTTGGCGAAGTGGACTGACTCATTGGGACCCATCTCGATTGCGCGAATGTCGGGCAAGACCGAACTAATTTTCAGGTCGATATAGTGATGAGAGCTGACCGATGCTTGCTCAATCCTTGAGGTATCACCTGCGTCGGCATTGTTGGATGTTATTACCACCACTGCGGTTGCGCAGAGGCCGGAAAACAAAATCGACAGCGTCACCAGCACCACGATCGATGTGCGCAACCTATTTTCAGTCATAGGAGCGCACGGCGCGTCGCCTTCGCTCAACAAACCTTGAAGCTCGGCCAAATAGTCTGAGTATGTTGAGAAATGGCACGAGCCTGCGAGCCTTGTCAGCACGGCCAATGGAAAAGATTTGGACGAGGTCATTCCGAATCGCGACATTCTTAATCAATCGCAAATTGTCATTAATCCAAGTTTTAGATATTTTTAACAGAATGAATTCTCTTGATCACATCGAAGCCATCGACACGATCTGATACTTATAGATTTCTGGATCGAGCCATCCGATTGAGTGATAGGCGCCCGTTATGTGCTTAGAAAAGGCCAGCGAGTTTTCGAGCGGCGGGCATTGCTTTGCGTGCTTAGCGCCGCAATTATCAAGCCGATGAGCTAACCCAGTTTTGACGACGGCGCGATCAAGTCTGCCATCGCCATAAGTCGGTCTTTCAGCTTCTCGATCATCTTGGTGCGATCACCTTCGCAAACCTCAAGGACGATCCCAG
>JAURVW010000392.1 GCA_030655275.1 Solirubrobacteraceae bacterium | reverse complement strand
ACATGTGCGCGCGGGCGCCCATGTTGCGCGGCTCCTCCTGGGCCCAGTCCACTTCCTTGAGGTTCGGGTAGGACTCGATGAGCTGACGCAGCTGCTCCTCCGGGAACGGGTAGAGCAGCTCCACGCGGCCGACGGCGATGCGGTCGTTCTCCTTGCGCATCGGGTGCCCGACGAGGTCGTAGTAGACCTTGCCGGTGCACAGCACGAGGCGCTCGACCTTCTCGTGGTCGACGCGCGGCTCGCCGAGCACGGAGAAGAACTTCGTGTCGGAGAGGTGCTGGATCCGGTTCGTGGCCGCACCCAGTCGCAGCAGCGACTTCGGGGTCATGATGACCAGCGGGCGGAGGCGCTGGCTCAGGGCCTGTGCGCGCAGCAGGTGGAAGTACTGCGCCGGCGTCGTGAGGTTCGCGACGCGGATGTTGCCCTCCGCCGCGAGCTGCAGGAACCGCTCCAGGCGGGCCGAGGAGTGTTCCGGACCGGACCCTTCGTAGCCGTGCGGCAGCAGCAGCGTGAGGCGGGACGTCTGGCCCCACTTCGCCAGGCCCGACACGATGAACTGGTCGATGATGACCTGCGCGCCGTTGCCGAAGTCGCCGAACTGCGCCTCCCACAGGACGAGCGCCTCGGCGGCCTCCTCGGCGTAGCCGTACTCGAAGCCGAGGCAGGCGGTCTCCGAGAGCGGCGAGTTGTGGAGCTCGATGGTCGCGCGGGCGCCCGGCAGCTGCTGGATCGACGAGAACGTCTGGCCGTTCTTGAAGTCGTGCAGCACGGCGTGGCGCTGCGAGAACGTGCCGCGCTCGGCGTCCTGGCCGGTGAGGCGGACCGGAACGCCGTCGCGCAGCAGCGAGGCGTACGCGAGGGACTCGGCATGCGCCCAGTCGATCCCGCCGTCCTCGCCGAGCGCCTTGCGACGCTTGTCGAGGACCGTCTTCATCAGCTTCGGATGGACGGTGAAGCCCTCCGGGACGGTGAGCAGCGCCTCGTTGATCTCGCGGAGCGTGTCGGCCGGGACCGCCGTGGTGACGGTCTCGCCGGGGGTCGTGTCGATCGTGTACTGGCCGGTGGTCTGGCCGGTGGCCTGCGACACGTCGCCGTCGGCGGCCTTGATCCGCTCGCGGAGGTCCTGGTGCAGGCGCGTGAGCTCCTGCCAGATCTCCTGCTTCTTGCCGTCGACCTCGTCGCGCCCGATGGCCTCCTGGCCCACGAGCTTCTCGGCCCAGAGCTCGGAGACGCGCGGGTGGTCCTTGATCTTCTGGTAGAGGACCGGCTGCGTGTAGGCCGGCTCGTCGGCCTCGTTGTGACCGAAGCGGCGGTAGCCGATGAGGTCGATGACGACGTCGTGGCCGAACTCCTTGCGGAACGCGAAGGCCAGGCGGGTGGCGGCGATGCACGCCTCCACGTCGTCGGCGTTGACGTGGATGATCGGCACGTCGAAGCCCTTGGCGAGGTCCGACGCCCAGTGCGTGGAGCGCGAGTCGTCCGGATCGGTGGTGAAGCCGATCTGGTTGTTCTGGATGAGGTGGACCGTGCCGCCGACGTTGTAGCCGTCGAGCGCCTGCAGGTTGAGCGTCTCGGAGACGACGCCCTGGCCCGGGAAGGCCGCGTCGCCATGGAGCACGATCGGGAGTGCCAGGCGCGTGTCGCGGGTGATCCGCTCGCCGTCGCGCTTCGTCTGCACGGCGCGGGCCGCACCGGCGACGACCGGGTGTACGAACTCGAGGTGCGACGGGTTGCTCTCGAGGTGCACGCGCACCTGGGTGCCGTCCGGCAGCGTCTGGATGCCGGCGGCGCCGTGGTGGTACTTCACGTCGCCCGTGCCGCCCTGCGGGTTCGTCGTGACGGCCTGGAGCGTGGAGGCACCTTCGAACTCGGCGAAGATCGAGTCGTACGCGCGGTTGAGGTTGTGCGTGAGCACGG
>JAURVW010001102.1 GCA_030655275.1 Solirubrobacteraceae bacterium | reverse complement strand
CGCGTGCTCGTGCGGGTGGACTTCAACGTGCCGCTCGACGGCACCACCATCACCGACGACACGCGGATCCGCGCGGCGCTGCCCACGATCAAGCGCCTGCAGCAGCAGGGTGCCCGCGTGATCCTGATGAGCCACCTCGGTCGCCCGGGCGGCGAGGTCAAGGCCGAGTTCTCGCTGGCGCCCGTCGCCGCGCGCCTCAACGAGCTCGTCGACGCCGAGGTGACCCTCGCGCCGGCCGTCGTGGGTGCCGAAGTGAAGGCGCTCGTCGACGACCTCGCCGACGGCCAAGTGCTCCTTCTCGAGAACGTCCGCTACGAGCCGGGCGAGACCAAGAACGACCCCGAGCTCGCGCAGCAGCTCGCCGACCTCGCCGACGTGTACGTCAACGACGCCTTCGGCGCCGCGCACCGCGCCCACGCCTCCACGGAGGGCGTCGCGCACCTCGTCGAGAAGACGGCAGCCGGCCTCCTCCTGCAGAAGGAGGTCGAGACCCTCGAGGCGATCCTCGCCGACCCGCCGCGCCCGCTCGTCGCCATCGTCGGCGGCTCGAAGGTGTCCGACAAGATCGGCGTCCTGGACCGCTTCCTCGACATCGCCGACCACGTGATCATCGGCGGCGCGATGCTGTTCCCGTTCTACAAGGCCCAGGGCCACTCGGTCGGCTCGTCGCTCTGCGAGGAGCAGGGCGTGCCGCTGGCCGAGCAGGCGCTCGCGAAGGGCGCCGACAAGCTCGTGCTCGCCTCCGATCTCGTGCTCGGCCAGAGCTTCTCCGCCGACACCGAGGTGCAGACCTCCGGTGTCGAGGTGCCCGAGGGTTGGATGGGGCTCGACGTGGGCCCGGCCAGCGCACAGCGCGCAGCCGAGCTGATCAAGGAAGCCGGCGCCGTCGTCTGGAACGGCCCGATGGGAGCGTTCGAGCTCGAGCCGTTCTCGGCCGGCACCCGGACCGTCGCCGAGGCGTGCGCCGAGACCGACGCCATCACCGTGATCGGTGGCGGCGACTCCGTCGCGGCCGTCGTGCAGTTCGGCCTCGCCGACAAGATGACCCATGTCTCGACGGGCGGCGGCGCCTCCCTCGAGCTCATGGAGGGGAAGGCGCTGCCGGGCGTGGAGATCCTCCGCTAGGGACCCGTGGCTGATCGGGCCCGCGTGTCGCCGGGCTCGATCCGGACCAACCCCGCCGGCGCGGCCTTCGCGGCCGCGCTGTTGTTCCTCGTTGCGCTGAACCTGAGGCCGGCGCTCACGACAGTCGGCCCGCTGCTGCCGCAGATCGGCGCCGGCGAAGGGATCGACGAGGGCACGCAGGGCCTCCTCGGGGCCCTGCCGCTGCTGGCGTTCGGGTTCGCGTCGTTGCTCGTACCGCGGCTCTCGGCTCGCTTCGGGCCCGAGCGGGCCGTGCTGTTCGCGCTGCTCGCGCTCGGCGCCGGCATCCTCGTGCGGTCGTTCACGGGCCACGCCGGACTGTGGATCGGGACGGTCGTGCTCGGCGCTGCGATCGCGATCGGCAACGTGGTGGTGCCGGCGCTGGTCAAGCGCGAGTACCCCGGCTCGATGGTCCGGGCGACCGGCATCTATTCGAGCTGCCTTGCGCTCTCGGCGGGCATCGGGGCGGCGATCGCCGTTCCGATCGCCGATGCCACCGACTGGCAGAGGTCCCTGGCGGTCTGGGCGATCCCGGCGTTCCTCGTGGCCGGGCTGTGGTGGCCGCGGGCACGAGGGTCGGGCAGGATCAGCGAAGGCTCCGCCAAGGTCGCCGAGACAACCGGATCGGCCGCTCACCGCGACCCGTCAGACGCTTCCGAACGTCTCGATCCGTCGGCACCCGCCCACCGTCTCGACCCATCGGTCGCGCGCGCTGCGAGCCAGACCGTGTGGCGTCAGCCGACGGCCTGGGTGCTCACGGCCTACATGGGGCTGCAGTCGACCTGCTTCTACGTGCTCATCACGTGGCTGCCGACGATCGAGGTCGCGGCGGGCGTGCCCGACCACCGGACCGGGCTGCACATGCTCGCGTTCCAGGTCGTCGGCGTGATCGCGGGCCTGTCGATCCCGCGCCTGATGCGCCGGCCGGACTCGCAGATCGCCGCGACGATCGCCTCGAGCGGGGCGACCCTCGTCGGCACGCTCGGCCTCCTGGCGATGCCGTCGGCCTCACTGCTGTGGATCATGGTCGCCGGGCTCGGGACCGGCTCGTCGCTCGTCGTCGCGCTCTCGCTGATCAGCATGCGCGGGCGCACGCACGATGAGGTCACGCGGCTCTCGGGCATGGCCCAGTCGCTCGGCTACCTGTTCGCGGCGGCCGGCCCGGTGGCAGCGGGAACGCTGGCCGAGTCGACCGGCTCGTGGGATGCGACGCTCGTGATGGTCGCGGCGCTCTCGGCGACCCAGCTCGGCGTCGGCGTGGTCGCCGGCAGGGACCGGCGCCCACCCGTCGTGCGCGTGGCCTGACGGCAGACCTCGGCCCGCCGGGCCCCGTCAGCCCTGGGCCTTGCCGGCCGGAGCTGCGTCGTCGACCGGCTGGTCGTCGATCGGCTCGTCCTCGACCGTCGCCGTCGTCTCCGCGCCAGCCGCCGCTGCGCCGTCATCCGCTGCGCCGTCGTCCGCTGCGTCGTCATCCGGCGCGTCGTCATCCGGCGCGTCATCGACCGGGTCGTCCTCGACCGGTGCCGGCGTCGGTGCCGCGCCGGGCTCGACCGCTCCCGTCTCGATCGCGTGGACGCGGTCGTGCATGAAGGCGAGCTTCTCGATGACGGTGTCGGCGAGGGCGAACGGGTAGAGGTCGCTGATGCCCATGCTGCGGTTGATCTGGTTGAGCGCGTAGGTGAGCGGGATCCAGTTGTCGACGATCTCGCGGAACCCGAACTCCCCGACCTCGGGGCGCGGCGCGGCCTTGAAATCGCGGATGTGGTCCTCGGCGGCCTGGGGCCCGTCGACGCGCATCCCGAAGTCCCCGGCGGTCTGCAGCGTGTCGCGGATGTGGAGGTAGTGGGCGAAGGTCTCAGCCCAGTCCTCCCAGGGGTGCATCGTGGCGTAGGCGCTCACGAAGTGATCGGGCCAGTCGGCCGGGGGACCACTCTCGTAGTGCTTGTCCATCGCCGCCGAGTAGTCGTCGCGCTCGTCGCCGAACACCTTGCGCGAGGCCTCGCGGGTGGGCTCGTCCGGGAGGATGATGTCTTGGTAGTAGTGGCCGAGTTCGTGGCGGAAGTGCCCGATCATCGTGCGGTACGCCTCACCGAGCTGCTCGCGCCTGGCCTCGCGGTTCGCGTCGTCGGACTCGGCGAGGTCGAGCGTCACGACACCGTCGGCATGGCCGGTGGTCACGGGCTCGGAGGTCGACGAACGCAGCTCGAACGACAGCGTCTCCTCGTCGACGGGCAGGCCGATGTCGAGCAGCTGGTAGAGCACGCGGCGCTTGGCCGACTCGGCGGCCGCGAAGTTCTTGAGCCCTTCGAGGTCGTCGTCGGCCGGCCGGATGGTCGTGACGCGGCACGAGCGGCAGAGCCCCTCGTCGTTCTCGTCCTCGACGAGCCAGTTGCACTCGGCGAGGGTGAGGTTCGCGCAGCGCTGGGCATCGGCGCGCTCGCCCTCGAGGGTGACGAGCTGGAGGGCGGACGGGGCAAAGCCCAGCGGCGTCTGGCAACGCAGGCACAGGGAGTTCTCGAAGAAGACGAGCTGACCGCAGTGGTCGCAGGAGAAGGCGCGCACGGCGTGGGTCCTAGGAGGTCGGGGTGGGGAGGTCGGTCGGACCGGACGGGTCCACGCCGAGTACGTCCACCACGACCTCCAGGCTCTTCGTGCGGCCGCGGGTGTAGATCACACCGGAGACGGGCGCGACGTCGCTGTAGTCGCGACCATACGCGGTCACGATGTACCGCTGCCCGGGCACCTGGTCGTTCGTGGGGTCCACGTCGATCCAGCCGGCACCGGGGACGAACGCCCCGAACCACGCATGCGACACGTCGGCTCCGGTGAGACGTTCCATCCCGGGCGGCGGGTCGGTCTCCAGGTAACCGCTCACGTAGCGCGCGGGCAGGCCGAGCGACCGCAGGCAGGCGATGCCGACGTGCGCGAAGTCCTGGCAGACGCCCGTGCGGGTCTTCAGGACCGTCTCGGGCGGGGTGTTCACGTCGGTCGCGTCGGCGACGAACTCGAACTCGCGGTGGATGCGCGAGGAGAGGTCGATGACGGCCTCGGCGAGCGGCCGCCCCGGTGGGAACGACGCCTCGGCGTAGGCACGGAAGGGCTCGGAGGCGCCGACGAGCGGGGAGTCGATCGAGAACTGCACGGCCGTCACGTCGTCCTCGCCGCCGGTGTGGCCGACGCCGTCGCGCACGGACTCCCACGGCTGGCCTCCGGCGAGCGGCAGCGACGGCGGCGCGTCGACCTCGACCACGCTCGAGGCGGTGATCGTGAGGACCCGGTGGGGCTCGTGGATCGACATGTAGTCGACGCGGTTGCCGAAGATGTCGATGTGCTGGGAGTGGTCGCCCGGGTCGGGCTCGATCGTGACCGACGACTCCAGGCAGCGCTGCCCGGGCTGCTCGCGCGGCAACAGGCGCATCCGGCCGTAGCTCGCCGACACGTCGGCCTCGTAGTAGTAGGCCGTCTTGTGGGTGATGCGGTATCGGGCGGTCATCCGAGCCAGCTGTCGGTCAGGCGCTGCTGCGGGAGGCGCAGGAGGAACTGGTCGCGCTCGACGGCGGCGGCGGCGTCGCGCAGCTGCCCCTCGATCGTGGCCAGGAAGTTCGTGAGGGCGACGGGGTGCGCGCCGCCGTAGGCGTTCACCAGGCCGGCGGGGTCGCAGGTGCGCAGGGTGGTCGTGGCCTCGAGCACGAGGCGCTGATCGGTGCGCAGCCGGGTTCCGACGCGCGGGATCGCCTCGAGGTCGGCGGTGAGCGCCGCGAGCTGGGAGGCGACCGAGCGAGGGTTGTCCTCGTCGAGCACGAGCAGCTGCAGCACGGTCTCCAGGTGCCAGTGCAGGCGCGAGCGGCGGCGGTACGTGATGATGCTCTCCGCCGCGGTGACGACCGACTCCAGCACGAGGCTGCCGGTCACGCCGCTCGGCGACGCGGGCACCGTCGACCGCAGCAGCGCGAGCAGCTGGAGCGCGCGCTCGACGCGCCGGCCGCCGTCGAGGAACCGCCACGCCAGGTCGCGGACCATGCTCTCCTGCGAGAGACCGCTGAGGCCGAGCAGGCCCTGGAGCACCTGCTGGAGTGCGCCCTGGAGCTCGGGGGAGCGGAGGTCGGTTCGGCCACGCAGCCGCGTGAGTTTGCGGTCGAGCTGGCCGACCACCAGCCACACGTCGCTCGAGAGCTGGTCACGCACGGCGTGGGCGGCCTCGAGCATGGAGCGGACCGAGTGCGCGAGCGTGCCGGGGCGGCGGTCGTCGACGAGGATGCCGACGAAGTCGCTCCACGGGTCGTCGGACTCCGTGCGCTTCGTGTCGGTGACGGTCGTGAGGGCCGTGCGCAGGAGATCGAGCGCGGCGAGGCCCGGGGCGTCGGAGCTGCCCTGGAACTCGTTGCGACGGTCGTGGACCGTGCGCAGCAGGCGGGTCGAGGCCTCCGCACGCTCGGCGTAGCGGCCGAGCCACCAGAGGTTCTCGGCGGCGCCGGCCGAGAGCATGGCGAGTTCGCCGGACTCGTCGGCGAGGGGCCCGCCGAGGACGGCCAGGCTGCTCGCGACCTGCGGCTCGGAGGCGATGACCCACGTGTCCTTGGCGATCGCCCCGGCCTGGTTGGAGACCGGTCCCGGTTCGATACTCGGCGCGGCGCGGGTGAGGCCGCCGGGCATCACGGTGTAGCCGTCGGCGGTCGCGACGGCAAAGGTGCGCAGCACGCTGCGTCGGGGCTCGAGGCCATCCGGGGTGAGGGTCGGCACGTCGCCGAGGGCGAGCGGTGCCTGGGCGACCCAGCGCTCGGGGTGGGCCTGGATGCGGCGGCGCAGTGCGTCGAGCTCCTCGACCGAGCATTGCGCGCCGAAGATCGACGACTGCCCGGCCGACCGCGAGATGGGCCGCAGCACGAGGCTGCCGAGGTGCTCGAGCGTGTGGGAGAGCTCGGTGGGCTCGCCGCACCACCAGGCGGGAACGCACGGCAGCGCGAGGTCCTCGCCGAGCAGTTCACGGGCGATCGCGGGCAGGAAGCGCATGAGCGCGGGGTTCTCGAGCGCGCCGCTGCCGAGCGTGTTGACGACGCTCACCATTCCGCGGCGGGTCGCTTCGACGAGCCCGGGCACGCCGAGCTGGGAGTCGCCGCGCAGCTCAAGCGGATCGCAGTAGTGGCCGTCGACGCGGCGCAGGATCACGTGGACCGGCTCGAGCTTGCCGGGAGAGCGCATCTTCACGCCGTCCTCACGCACGACGAGGTCGGCGGCCTCGACGAGCGGATACCCGAGGCGGGAGGAGAGCAGTGCGTGCTCGAAGGCGGTCTCGTTGAGCGGACCGGGCGTGAGGACCACGATCCGCGGCTCCTCGACGCCGCGCGGCGCGACGGACGCGAGCGAGGTGCGCAGCGCGCGGAAGAACGGTTCGAGGCGGTGGACGTTGGCGCCGCGGTAGAGGCTCGGGAGCACGCGCGACATCACGGTGCGGTTCTCGAGCGCGTAGCCGGAGCCGGACGGCGCCTGCGTGCGGTCGGCGAGGACGGTCCACGTGCCGTCGTCGTCGCGGCCGAGGTCGAGTGCGTAGGTGAAGAGCTGGCGCTCGGTGGGCAGGCGGATGCCCTGGCAGGCCTGCAGGAATCCGGCGTGCTGGAAGACGACCGAGGGTGGGAGCAGCCCGCGCTTGAGGAGATCGCGAGGGCCGTACAGGTCGGCGAGGACGAGGCTCAGCAGCTCGGCGCGCTGCCCGACGGCCGTCTCGATCCGCTGCCATTCGCCGCTCGGGATGATCGTGGGGACGGCATCGAGCTTCCACGGTTGCCACGGGCCGGGTGCGGCGCCGTAGGCGTGGTAGACGGCTCCGTCCTCGTGCAGCAGGCGCTCGGCCTCCTGCTGGCGGCCGAGGAGCTCCTGGGTCCCCAGCTCGGCAAGGGCGCCCGAGAGCACCGACCAGTGCGGGCGCGGCACGTTGCCCGAAGCGACCATCTCGTCGTAGCGGCCCTCGCCCGCGCGATACGCCGAGGCGACGAGCGTCGACCCCACCGCCGCCCCCGATCCGAACGACCCGTCGGCGTCTGGAGCCCCCGCAGGCGAACCCGCAAAGGGGCCGTTGCCGGCCGCCGGGGCGGCCGGATCCGCCGACGCGGGCGCCGGACCACTGCTCTGGAACTGTTCCACGGGGGAGGGGTGGGTTTCGCTCAGTCGCGCCGCGGAAGGCGGCGAAGATCGAGCGTGCGAGGGTACTCGCCCGCCCGGCCGGGGCTCGGCACGTCGAGCGGACCGGGGGTGTGCCCGGCCGCCTCGAACCGGCTCGTGCGACGGGCTTCGGCCTCCTCGAGGTTGACCGGGAACGTGTCGTAGCCGCGGCCGCCGGGATGCACCACGTGGTAGGTGCAGCCGCCGACCGAGCGGCCCGCCCAGCGATCTGCGAGGTCGAAGATCAGCGGCGAATGGATCCCGATCGTGGGATGCAGTGCCGACCACGGCTGCCAGGCCCGGTACCGGACGCCGGCCACGAACGTGCCGGGCGTGGCGGTGGGGTGCAGCGGCACGAGGTGGCCGTTGCAGAGCACGGCGTGGCGGCCCTCCGTGAGGCCCTCGACGAGCAGCTGGACCCGCTCGACCGACGAGTCGACGTAGCGGGCCGTCCCGCCGGAGCCGGCCTCCTCACCGAGCACGTTCCACGGCTCGATGCCCATGCGCAGCTCCATCCGGACGCCTTCGACGATCGTCTCGCCGAGCACCGGGAACCGGAACGCCAGGAACGGGTCGAGCCACTCCTGCTCGAAGCGGATGCCGGCGGAGCGCAGGTCGTCGACGACATCGGCGATGTCCTCCTCGACCCAGTGCGGCAGTAGGAAGCGGTCGTGCAGTTCGGTGCCCCAGCGGACGAGCTCGCCGGCGTACGGCTCCTGCCAGTGGCGGGCGACGAGCGCGCGCACCAGCAGCGCCTGCACGAGCGCCATCCGCGGGTGCGGCGCCATCTCGAAGCCGCGCAATTCCACGACGCCGAGCCGACCCGACTCCGAGCCCGGGTTGTACATCTTGTCGATGCAGAACTCGG
>JAURVW010001101.1 GCA_030655275.1 Solirubrobacteraceae bacterium | reverse complement strand
AACAGGACCAGACATCGATGACATGCGAGGCTTGGGGCACAACGGGGGCGGCTATTTTACATCACTCGCGCTAGTTCATTGCGCATTTAGAGCATATGCTCATTGGAAAAAAAAAAAAAAACCTCACAACCCGAATCCGGAACGCAATGGACGCAGCCTGTGGAAAGGACGGAAAGAAGTCCCTCAAGGGTACCCCCATCCCAGGCACAGCCTCCCAGCGCTTCGACTGGTCCCTCTGACTCGAGGCCGATGACGGCCGGGGTGCTGGCGCAAGCCAGTGCCTCGGCCCCGACAGCTGTAACGATAATAAGGAGAAATCGGAGAGATCCTCTAATAATGTCATCGGTGGTGGAGAAAATGAAAGAACGACGACGGGAAAAGGAGATGGAGAGAGGGAGAGAGAGAGAGCAAGTGATTCAACTACCAGTTCAACCAGAAGTCCAACCAGCTCGGCCGGAGATCCAGCCAAGAGTCCCTCCGGAAATCCGAGCACCAACCCAGCTATCAACCCGCCCAGAGCCTCAATCAAGAGGCTTGCCGCATGTCTCCCCGGAGGTCCCGCCGGCGGTCAATCCACGACCTCTCCTGGAGGTCGCCCTACCTCCCAGGCCGGACGCGCCACCGAACGCCAGCGCTCGCGAGCCCCTCAGCACCGACATCGTCCGCCGTCTAGAGGCCCGCGTCCGCGGAGACTATCTCAGAGAAAGAGTCGATCAGGCGCATCTGAAAGGCCGGAAGTATCGAGAAGGTCTTCCCATGACAACCGACGAACTCGTGTCCGCGACATCACTCGTGCAGGCGCGGGTCCAGCGCTGCATCGCACCATCAACAGAGAGCACGTACGCCAACACGATGGCCCGCTTCGAGCGGTTCTGCAACATACACCTCCAGAACGAGGCGATGTCCTTCGAACTTCGACTGATGATTTGGTGCGAGTACCAAATGGCTACCGAGAACCTCAGTCCCGTCGCAGCTCACCAGTATTGCAAGACCATTTGCGCAGCCATCCAGAAG
>JAURVW010001096.1 GCA_030655275.1 Solirubrobacteraceae bacterium | reverse complement strand
GCAGCACGTCGAGCGCGGCGAGGACGGCCGGTACGTCGTCGACCTCACCGAGCAGCGCGACCGACCCATCGATGCCGAGGCGGGCGGGCAGGGCGGCGAGCGTGTCTGCGTAGGCGGCGTTGTCGTAGCGGGCCGCGGCGGTGGCGAACTTTGCCGAGCCGGCGATCACGAGTCGGGCTGCGGCGAGGTCGGGGCGTTCGAGCACGACCGCCATCGCCTTCACCGCGTCGTCCTGACCCTTCCACGGCGTGAGCTGGCCCACGACGCCCACCACGAGCGGCTCGGAGTCCTGGCGCTCGGCGTCCTCGGGCCGGCCGGCGCCGAGCCCGGGGAGGGCCTGGCGCGCCGCGGCTCGGTCGTGCTGCGTGGGGTCGAAGCGGGTGAGGTCGACCGGGTTGTGGATCACGCGCACCGGGCCGTGGGTGCGCAGGCCGTCGAAGTTCCCCGCGATGAATCGCGAGTTGGCGATGATCGCGCCGGCGCCGCGGGCGATGACCCGGTTCACGAGGGTCGCGGCTCGGCTCGGCGGCGCCCAGTCGCGCACGTGCACGAGCGGCCGCGGCGCGCCGAACAGGCGGGCGGCAACGGCGATCAGGCCGGCGCGGGTGGTGTTCGCGTGCACGAGATCGACGCGGCGACGGCGGGCGGCCCGGCCCACCTTCGCCCCGGAGCGCAGCATCGCGAGGAGCTCGACGGGCGTGGTGCGAAGGTTCAGCCGAAAGCTCGCTTCGGTGCCCTGGATCGGGAGATGGTCGTGCCCGAGCGCGACGACCCGCTCGGAGAGCGCGCCGACCGGGCAGGCGACGAGCACCGTCACGTCGCCTGGATCGAAGGCGGCGAGGAGCGTGAGGAGGGAGTGTTCGGCGCCGCTGGTGGTCGCCGTCTGGTTCACGACGAGCACCTTGAGGGGCCCGGGGCCTCCGCCGGGCGCGGAGCGGCGGCGCAACGCGGAGGGATTACGCGGCCGACGAGCCGCGCGCGGTGCCCGGATCGGCCGGGCGGCGCATCGGGACGACCGGGGCGACGGAGCCATCCCCTGAGTCTGGTGCGTCGAGCGGCGCGACGCGAGAGAGCACCTCACCGCCGCGCACCGGGGCGAGCGTCGGGATCGACGGCTCGATGCCGGCGGCCCGCTCGACGGCGGTGCGGACGCGGGCGCGGAACGCGTTCACGTCCCACTGCTTGGCGTGGATGCGGATCGCGGAATGGTCGAGCTCGCCGGGCGGGAAGTCGCGCACGGCCTGCACGATCGACTCGGGCGTCTGCTCGTCGAAGAACGAACCCGTGAGGCCGTCGACGACGGTGTGCGTGGCGCCGCCACCGCGGTAGGCGATGATCGGCGTGCCGCAGGCCATCGCCTCGACGGGCACGAGGCCGAAGTCGTCCTGGCTGGGGAAGATGAGTGCGCGGGCGCGCTGCATGAGGTCGACGACGCTGTCGTCGTCGAGCTCGCCGGTGAACTCGACGTTCGGCGGGGCGCTCCGGCGCAGCTCCTCGAGCGCCGGGCCGCCACCGGCGACGACGAGCTTGAGGCCCAGCCGACGGAAGGCCTCGACGGCGATCCCGACCCGCTTGTACGGCTCGATGAGCCGGCCGACGATGAGGAAGAAGTCCTCGCGCTCGGCGGTGCCCGGCTTGAAGACGGTGCAGTCGATCGGAGCGCCGATCACCTGCGGACGGGCGCCGTAGAACTTCTCGATCTGGCGGGCGGTGTACGGCGACTGCGTGAGGTAGGTGCCCACGCGGGCGGCGGCCTTCACGTCGGTGCGGCGCATCATCGCGGCGAGCGAGCGGAATGCGACGTCGCCGATCGTGTTCGACGACCAGATCGACTGGTATTGCTCGGTCATCGACCAGGCGAAGCGCAGCGGGCTGTGGCAGTAACACACCTGCGGCGCGTCGTTCTTCGTGCGCATGTAGTGCGAGAAGGCGTAGGAGGAGGAGAGGACGACGTCGGCCTCGGGCAGCTTCTTCGCGGCGATCAGCGACGGGTAGATCGGCGTGAGGTACCGAAAGCGCTTGAAGAGCCGTTCGCTCGACGGCAGGAACGTGTTGAACCGGTCGGCGACCCCCATGCGCTCGGCGATCTCGTCGCGACCGAGGAGGGCCCAGACCTCGGCGTTCGGGAACTCGGCGGCGAGCACCTCGGTCACCCGCTCCGCACCCCCGTACACCTCGGCGAAGTCGTGCGTGATCACGACGCGCGGTTCCTTGCCTGGGTTGGGGGAGCCCTGAAGCATCTCTCCATCCTACGGAACAATCGTTCCGTCCTGTAGCGATGGTCACACAAGAAAAGCCGAAATCAAACGAATAGCCGGGTTTCGGAGCATCGATTGGCGCGATCGACCAGCCCGCGATGTGGCCGAGATCTGCGGAATGGCACATCCACGCGTCGACGTCGGAGGTCGCCGACCGTGCTTCGACTCCTGGCCGAACGCCGTCAGGCGGATCCGGCGTCCAGGTCGGCGGGTCGGGTCGAGACGCTGCGCAGGTTGTCGACGCCTGGACAGCCAGAACCTGCGCAGTGCCTCGGACCGCGTCGAAATTTCCTGTCACAGCTTTTGGGTTGGCGGTGAAGTACCTATCAGTGACCGTGTTCGAGGATCGACGTACCGACGACGCCCTCGTCGTCGCCGCCGGGCGCGGCGACCGCGCGGCGCTCGAGGCGTTCTACCGCCGCCACCTCGGCGCGGTGACGGCGTTCCACCTGCGGCGCACCGGCCGGCGCGAACTCGCCTTCGATCTCACGGCCGAGACCTTCGCGGCGGTCGTCGTCGCGAGTCCGCGGTTCGACCCTGAGCTCGGCTCGGCCGTCGGCTGGCTCTTCGGTATCGCCGCCAACAAGCTGCGCGGCAGTCTTCGCCGCGGGCGCGTCGAAGAGGACGCCCGCCTGCGGCTCGGCCTGGAGCCCGTCGTCCTCGAGGATGCCGACCTCGAACGCGTCGACGAGCTCGCGTCGATCGTCGGAGAGGACCGCCTCGCCGACCTCCTCGCCCTCCTGCCCGAAGCCCAGCGCGACGCGATCCTCGCGCACGTCGTCGACGACCGCTCCTACGAGGAGATCGCCGACGACCTCGACTGCTCCCAGGCCGTTGTACGACAGCGCGTCGCCCGCGGCCTGCGAACCATGCGCACCCGACTGGAGGGCACCCGATGAGCGCCTACGACGCCTTCGAGCAACAGCTGTTCGCCGCAGTCGCGGTCAACGAGCCCGCGGTCGCTGCCGAGCGCACCGTCACGGCCGAGCGCACCGTCACGGCCGAGCGCATCGTCACGGCCGAGTCGACTGCTGCGGCGCAGCCGACCGCCACGGGCCCGACCACGGTCTCCGAACTCGGCCGCCACGGCGCGCGCCGCCGTCGCTCGCATCGCTCGCGCCGCCGTCGCTCGCATCGCTCGCGTCGCCGGCTCGTGCCAGCCCTCGTGGCCGCCGCGACGATCGTCGTCTTCGGGCTCGTCGGGTTCGCGACCGTCACCGGCGACGAGGGCTCCGGCGGGCTCCTCAGCCCGGAGGCCGCCGTCGCCGCGGTGCGATCCGACCTCGGCGCGGGAGTCCTGCACTGGGAGGCGACGACGAGCGACGGCCGGCGGCGAGACCAGTGGATCGACCTGCGGACCGGGGCCAGCCGCGTCGACTCGACGACGGCGCCCAGGTTCCGCCGGGGCCTCTCCGGGCGCCGCGCCCTCTCCGTGGAGTGGCGCGACGAGCGCAACAACAGCTGGCAACAGCAGACCCGCGATCAGCGAACCGGACGGCCGATCGTCGTCCGCGAGCACCCGAACTTCGTGAAGAGCCCGTCCGGTCGCCCGCCGACGCCCATCGACGAGATCCAGCAGGCCCTGGCGGCCGCGGCCTCCGGCAAGGCGACCGTCGTCCCGGCGGCCCCAGTGGGCGGCGTCCCGGTGGTGCGCGTGAGCGAGAACCAGCGGCGCGTCCTGTGGATCACCCGCGAGCCTCGGCCACGGCTCGTGCGGTACGACCGCGCGAGCTGGTCGTGCGATCCCGGCGTCGACTGCACGGAGCCCAGCGACGACTACACCCGCGACTCGCTCGTCACGGAGCGCTGGGAGGTCCTCCCGGCGAACGAGAGGACGCTGGCGGAGGTGAACCCACCGACGAGCGACGACGGCGACTACGAACTCGTCGACGACCCGCAGTTCAACCGGGCGATGAAGTCGCTCGCGGAGCGCCTCGGCCCCTAGCGTGGAGGTCGATGCCGGAAGGCGACAGCATCGTGAGGCTCGCGCGACGGCTCCGCCCGGCACTGGGCGAGGAGCCACTGCGGGTGAGCGCTCCGCACCCGCGCGGCCGATTGGCCGGCGTCGGGGCGCTCGACGGGAGGCGGCTGGAGCGGATCGACACGCACGGCAAGCACCTGCTCCTGCGCTTCGAGGGCGAGCTGGTGCTGCACAGCCACATCGCCATGACCGGGAGGTGGGGAACGTTCCGGCCTGAATCCGTCGGCGAGCGGACGTTGCGCGCGGCGTGGATCGTCCTGGAAGGCGGCCCGAAGGTCGTTGCCGAGTACCGGGGGCCGACCCTGCGTGTCCTGACCGCGCTGCAGGCTCGGGGCGACCTCCGTCTGCGGTCGCTGGGCCCCGATGCGCTCGCCCCGGACTTCGACCCCGGACACGTGCTGCGGCGCATCCGCCGCGGCGCGCAGGACCGCGCGCTGGCCGACGTCCTGCTCGATCAGCGCCTCATCGCCGGCCCGGGCCTGATCTATGCCAGTGAGGGTCCGGCGGCCGCGCGCCTGCATCCGCTGGAGCTCGTCGGGACACTCTCCGACCAGTGCCTGCTGGATGTGATCGCCGCGACCCGCGACCTGATGCTGGAGGCCGTCGAGTCGGGTCGCCAGCCGAAGACGGTGCAGTCGCGCAAAGGGAAGCCCTGCCTACGTTGCGGGAGCGCGATCGAAGGTGCGGCCGTCGGTGACCACGCGCGGCGGGCCTACTGGTGCCCGGCCTGTCAGCCGCGCCTCCGCGCCTGATGTCGGTGCTGTCGCCGGCGTCGACCTCTGGTGTGAAGCCCGCCACGCGGCAATCTCGCCCCGTCGGTCTCCACGGCTACGATCGGGCAGATGCCCGAGTCCCACGCCGCATGACACCGTCGCAGGAGGCGTCCGGCGACGGACCGGTCCGCACGGCGCTTCGGCCGCTCCGCGTGGCCAAGGCGTATGCGCAGGGCGACGACCTGCGGCGGCTGCGGATCCGTCGCGACGAGCTGCGCAAGCTGATCCGCCGCACCACGCCGATCGTGGTGCGCGAGGACCGCGGCATCAACTACGTGATCGACCTGCGCGACGAGTCGGAGGTCACGCACTGGATCTGGTTCTACGGCCGCTACGAGGAACCGCTGCTCGCGCGCGCCGCCGCCTGCCTCACGCTCGACGGCTTCGGCGATCGGCCGCTGAAGGGCCGCACCTTCCTCGACATCGGCGCGAACATCGGCACCGCGACGCTCTGCGCGCTCATGCGGCAGGGCGCCGAGGGCTCGCTGCTCTTC
>JAURVW010001095.1 GCA_030655275.1 Solirubrobacteraceae bacterium | reverse complement strand
CCGAGTTGGTGCCGGCGGCGATTGCTTCAATCGTGAAGCCCTGCATGGCTGGCAGCTTCTGGATCACGTCGGCCACGGTGGTGGCACCGGTGCGCGCGATGGTTTCCTTGGAAATGACTTGAACCGGCAGCGCGCCTTCCTTGACGATGCGCTTGATGCTGGAACCGGTAATTTCCACGCGCTGGATGGCTTCTTGTGCAACCGACTGACCCGCAGCCAAGGCAGCCAGCAGGCCGATAGCCATACGGACCGAACGTACCCCAATTTTCTCTTTGAACATCTTGTTATCTCTTTACGATAGTAGTGGACGGATGTTTTCTGCAGCTATGCATTTGTTGCATTTCTTTCTGCAAAGGGCATTATGTGTGTACGTATGGAAATTTCCAATCTACAAAAGATGCCATTTTTGAATAGCGCGCAAAACGATGAAACATTTTGTTACATGTGGCTTGTTCAATATAAACGCTGGGTAAGTACAGTATTTACCTGCGTTT
This sequence comes from Solirubrobacteraceae bacterium, assembly GCA_030655275.1. Classification (GTDB taxonomy): domain Bacteria; phylum Actinomycetota; class Thermoleophilia; order Solirubrobacterales; family Solirubrobacteraceae; genus JAGIBJ01. The sequence goes on along the minus strand of JAURVW010001095.1, from coordinate 537 downwards.
AATTGGGAACATTTTGCAACACCTTTGTCTTTCGTATAAGTCGGCCCTGCCGATTGGCACAAAAAAGCCACCCCGTCAGGGTGGCTTGTCAGGAGGCAAGATTCGGACTCAGGCAGGCAGCGCGCGCTGCAGGTCGGTGCCCAGCGCGGCGCGACGCAAACGTCGATGCCGCACCAGGTATTGCAGCGCATTGCCGGTGTCGTACATCAACTGATAATGGTAATAATTGATGTGTTCCAGCATGGCGAACGCCAGCAGGCCGAGCGGCCAGGCATAGGTCGTGCGCCAGCCGTGGATGCCGATCTGCGCGCCGAAGGCGGCGCCCGCCGCAGCCAGGACGCACTGATTGGACAGCTTGAAGGTGCGGAACAGCTTGCCGAACCAGACTGGCAGCGTGTTTCCATCGTCGAGCGCACGCAGTTTCAAATGCCAATACAAGGCGCCCTGCATCAGCAGGTAGCTAACCGCCCCCAGCGCGACGATGCCCAGTGTCCAATCCACCTGTCCGGGCACGCTCGACCAGTACCAGCAGAACAC
>JAURVW010001094.1 GCA_030655275.1 Solirubrobacteraceae bacterium | reverse complement strand
CGTTCGACCACTGGTGGGCATTCCCGGTCTGCGCCTACGACCACACGTTCGCTGGCAACGAGCGCGCGGTGTTCGAGGACGTGCGCGACGACCCGTCCATCAAGAAGATCGTCCTGACCCGCTCGCGCCGGATCGAGGTCGGCGGCGACAACGTGACCGTCGTCCCCCTCAACAGCCCTCGTGGGCAGTACTACCTCCTCCGGTCGGGCCAGGTCTTCGTCAAGCACGGCCCGATGACCAACGTTCCGTGGCCGCTCGCGCCGACGCTGCACAACTTCATCAACGTGTGGCACGGCATCCCGCTCAAGAGGTTCAACCTCGCCTCGGTCGCCCTGAGCGATCGTGCCCGCCAGGCCGCCCTGCGCAACCACGGGGCATCGCGTGCCGTCATCACCTCGAGCAAGATCGACAGCCTGGCCATGTCCGCGGCGTTCTACCCCGTCCCCGTCGCCGAGATGTGGCCGACGGGTCTGCCGCGCAACGACTACATCGTGTGCCCCGACTCCCGCCTTCCCGCGCAGCTGCGGGACTCCCTCGACCAGCTGCAGGCGGAGGCTGCCGGACGTCGGATCGTCCTTTTCCTGCCGACCTTCAAGGACGGCCAGGCCAACGCCTACTACGAGTTCAGCGACGAGGAGATCGCGCGCCTGGGTGACTGGCTCGAGCGTCACGACGCCGTCCTGGCCGTGCGCGAGCACATGGCCGACCGCGCGCACACCTACTCGCGCATGCTGGCCCCCCTCGAGCCGATCAACCTGTCCTCGCGTCGCTACCCCTACCTCGAGGTCCTCTACCGGGCCGCCGACGTCCTGGTGTCCGACTACTCCAGCTGCATGGTCGACTTCATGATGACCGGCCGCCCGGTGATCAGCTTCGCCTACGACCACGACCGCTACAGCAACACCGAGCGCGGGCTGTTCTACGAGCTCGAGGACGTCCTGCCCGGCCCCCTGGCCCGTACGTTCGACGACCTGATGGCTGCTCTGGAAGCATCGCAGTCCGAACCCGACGCGACACGACGCGAGGACTACGACTGGAGGCGGCGCATCTT
>JAURVW010001093.1 GCA_030655275.1 Solirubrobacteraceae bacterium | reverse complement strand
TTCCGCCTGCAGCGGAACAACAGCCCCCCAGCCCGGTGCCGCGTTGCTCTAGCTAACGCAGGTGATCGATGGCGCGCTGGTAGTTCCGCGCCTCCGTCTCGCGGCGCTGCTGCTCCGCCCTGTCCTGGTTCTCCTTGGCGGCCTGCACCAGAGCCTCCTGGCGCCGCTGCTCCTCGGCCAGACGACGCCGCTCCGCCTCCTGGTAGGCGGCGTTCTGCTGGTCGAACCGTCGCGATGCCTCTTCCCAGTTCATGTGCCCTCCTCGTGTTTGAACGCCCCGATTGCGCGCTCGGAAAGGAGGATGGCAGCCGCTCATACCTAAGTCAAGTTTGAGACTTCATTTTGTTAGAGCCGTTAGGGCCGTGCTTTGCGACCCGCTCTATCGCGACTCGTACGTGCTCGTCCGCCTGCCACTCGGCCACAGGCTCGAGGAGTTCGAAAAAGATCCCCCGGTAGGCCCGAGCCACCAGAGACCACGGGGCCGGCCGGCTCCCTCGCGGAGCCGGAACAGTTGCGAGCAGGTGCGCCGCCATAGGCCCTTCGGGCCCGCCGCTTGCGTCAAGCAAAACCTTGCGAATCGCTAGACCTTCGACAACTGCGGCTCCAGCCAAGGCGAGCTGTTCGTACGTCATTCCTTCGACCGGCCTAAGTCCAACGCTCCGACCAACAAGCTCGTAGAACGCCGCCATCTGATGCACGAAAATCAGGTCTGCATCATCGAGTGCCTTGACGAGTTCCGAGCGACTGGCGTCGTTGCTGTTGCCCCGGGCGGTGGCGCTCAGCGCGGCGTAGACCTGCCAGTCGGGAGACTCTGCGATCGCATCGAAGTTTCGCTGCACAGCCACCCGGATCGCCTCGTCCGCGGCCCGCAACCGCCCCTCCGTCGTAGAGAGGTCGCCCCAGCGTTTCAGCAGTATCTCTGCCGCGAGCATCAACGTTTCTTCGTCGAACGCTGAGAACGCCATCCAGTCTGGTTTGGGGCCAGCGAAGTGCAACAGCAAGTCGTTGACGAAGTCACCCTTGTAGGGCCACAGGCGGTACGCGGAGCTACGCGGCACTCCTGCACTCGACACGACCTCATCCATAGACAACTCTTCAAGGCTGATCGTCACGCCGCGTAGTCGCACGATCTCGCGCGCCGCTTCGAACATGCGCTCGCGCACCTCTGTCGCCGGGATCCGCTTCCGGCGACGCTGGATCTGTGCTGTTGGTTCGACGGGACCCACGGTGCTCACCGCCTCTTGGCGTCGATCTGCGCCTGACGGCACAGCCGGTCGAACTCCTCGTCCGCCAGCCCGTTGAAGAGGTTCACCGCCGCGGTCAGACCGGCGCGCTGCGTCCATCCGTGGTTGTCCAGGCGGTCTTGGAATCCCTGCAGCGCCGCCGCGTCGGCGTCAAGAGTCACGCGGCGAGTGCCGGCGGGCCGTTTGGGGCTTGCGGCCTTGACCGGTGCCTTGGGCTTCGACGAGCTCGCGCGCGCGGCGCGGGCCCCGGCGGGCTTGGTGGCAGGAGGCGTGGTCGCTTCCGGTGGCGATGCCGGGGCTGCGGCTGCGGCTGCGGGAGCGGTGACGGGGCGCGCGACCTTTTGGCGGCGCTCCAGAGCTTGGCGAGCTGCGGTCTGGTTGGTCATCGTGCGACCTCCGTACGGGTGGTGGCGATCGTCATGGCGGTCTCCGCCATCTCCTTGAGCTTGCGGCCAGCCTCGGTGCCGGAGCGCCGTCCGATCACCAGCGGCTCGCCGTTGCGGGCGCCGTTTCGCAGGTGCACGGTCGCGGGGATCTGCGCGATCCACGGCGACGGCTTGCCGGTGATCGCTCCGATCGCGTCGGTGCCGGCGCGCAGCGATGGGAACTCGTCGGCGGTGATGATCTCGTTGACGAGCTTGTACTGCGTGCGGCTCGGGATCGCCTCGTTGGCGACCATGACCATCGGCGGGGCCTGGCCCTGGTCGGCAAGGTCCAGCAGGTAGCTGTCCACCTTGTCCAGGGCGTCGGTCACGAACGAGTCCTCGGGCTTGGCGACGCAGATCACCAGGTCGGCGCTCAGGATCCCTCCCATCGTCAGCGCGTCGATCGCCGCTGGCGTGTCGATCACGATGGCGTCGTACTGCGGTGCCAACAGCTCGATCACGCCCTTCATCCACTCGCGGACCGTCGCACGGCCAGCGGCCCCTAGCTCGTCGTCGATCTCATCGAGCGCGTTGCCGCCGGCGGCGAGGGTGACGCCCGGGACCGCTGTGCGGGCCAGCGGGTAGTCGGGGATCTCGGCCGAGAAGCCGTCGCGGTATGCGAGCAGCAGGTCGGCGATCGTGAGCACGGTGCTCCCCTCCCCTCCCTCTTCGGCGCCGAGCGCCCGTTCGGTGTTGCCCTGAGGGTCCACGTCGATCACGAGCACGTTGCGCAGTGGCCGGGTCGGCGTCTCTTGCGCGATGGCGGCCGCCATGTTGGTGGCGGTGACGGTCTTGCCGACGCCGCCCTTCTGGCCCACGAAAACGAAGACCGGGGTAGTCCGAGGAAGTTGCATCTGGTCCTTCGGTGGTTTGACAGTGCCTCCACCCTACCGAATGGCGGGTGTACCCGCCACAATCTGGGTTGCACCGCCACATGGCGGGTGCACCCGCCATGCTGCGTCAGACGGGTGGCACCAGCAGACCCGGATTGGCGAGCAGCCAATCGGTCAGATCGAACCCGTCGGCTACCGATCCGCCGGTTACCTCTTCCCAGGTGTGCGGGACGTGGTCGGCGCCCGCGGCCGCCAGGTCGTGAGCGACCCTCTCCCCCAGCATGCGTCCGGCGTCGTCGGCGTCGAATAGCGTGTGCACGCGCCGCCAGCGTGCAAGCCGGGCGCCCCACTCCGGTCGCCATGTCGATGCGCCCGGCACGGCGATCGTGCCGGTCATCGGCCACCCGCCTCGCGCGGCGATCGCGTCCGGCTCGCCTTCCACGACCCACAGCTCTCCGGAGGTCGGCCACGTCAGCTCCGGTGTCGGCCACAGCTCGATCGGGCGGCCGCGCAGACCCACGAGCTTGAGGCTCGAGGTCGGCATGTAGCCGCGGACGTTGACCAGCTCCCCGGCGGCGTCGTGCATCGGGAGTACGAAGCGGTCTCCCATGCAGGGCAGTCCGGGGTTCCCCCAACCGACGTTCAGCGCGGCCAGCGCGTCCGGACGCCAGCCGCGCAGCTCGCCGATCCACGTCTGGATCTTCGTGAGGCGCTGCAGCCGCGCGACCGTGGCGGCCAGGTCGGCGGCCGCGGGCAGCGCAGCGCGTTCGCGGGCGGGCTCGGGCACGTCTAGTCGATGCTGGCCGGAGGCAGCAGCAGAACGGGGCGAGCAGCGCCGGCCGGGGCCGGCATCGGCGGCGCGACGGGCGTCATGCGCACGGTCGGCGTGTAGGGCGTCACGCCGGTTCGCTGCACGCGGTCGGGATGCTCGGTGGACAGGCTCAGGTCGATCACGCCTGCCGCGCCCTTGGGCATCGAGCGGTAGTCGTTCGGACCCAGGATGTAGGAGTCCACCTGGCGAGCGGATCCCGAGCCGGTCGGGATCGCCAGGAACCCGCCAGAGGTCTGCGTCGTCAGCTCGCGCTCCACGCGCGTGCCGCCCAGGCGCGACAGGCGCTCGGCGTCGTCCTCGCCCGCTTCGCTCTGCCCGGAGACGGTGTGGCCGATCGCCCAGGAGAGCGTGCCGGTGAACTGCGCAGCGAGCACCGGATCGTTGGCACCCAGTGCGGCGAGCGTCTGCAGCGCGCCGATGAACGAGAAGCCGGCCGAGCGGCCGCGCTGCACCAGGGCGTCGAGCCGCTTGGCCGGGATCGCGCCGATCTCGTCGGCGAAAATTGTGACCAGGCGCCCGGTCTCGGCGACGGCTCCTGCGTCCTGCATAAGGCCGATCACCAGGAGCTCGGCGAGCTTCTTAGAGGTCTCCGGCCACAGGCCGGAGTCCAGGCGCAGGTACGAGATCCCCGGTTCGGCGGCCAGCGAGGCGATCGTGCGGCCGCCGTCGGCCTCGGGGCGAAGGCGCGCGCCCAGGCCGCTGCGGGCCAGGCCGCGCAGGCGCTCGGAGGCGCCTTCAAGCTGCTCCCAGCGGCGCGCGGTCATGTTGTCCTGGATCTGCGACAGCTCGGCGTGCACTTGCGCGTCCGCCTCCCCGGCCCGAACGCGAAACGCCATCTCTGCCAGCAGCCGCAGTTGGCCCTCGGGGCGCAGCGCCTGGATCATGCCCTGCAGCGTGAGAGGGTGGCCGGCGTGCTGCAGCAGCTCGGCGGCGTCGGTCCAGGCGCCACGGGTCAGGTTCTCGTAGAACGGCTCGGTCCACTCGTCGGTGGCCATCAAGCGTTCGATCGCCGCGGGCACCGCCAGGTGCGGTGAAGTCATCGTGGACGACAGCGGGTCGATCGGGCTCTCCTCCGACCATTCCCAGAACGGCACCTGGTGGCGTGCCGAGAGGCCGAGCGCGGCCGCGCGCAGCGCCTCGTCGCCCTTCGGGTCCACGATGATCAGCGAGCCCTTCATCGCGTGCTCGATCGCCTCCGACATATGCGCCTCGGCGGTGGCCGACAGGATGCGGATCGCGGTGGTCGTCTTGCCCATCTCGGGCTTGCCCGCGATTAGGCCGACAATGCCGGACTTCACGGCCCCCAGGCGGACGGTCACCACCTGCTCGGTCTCGCGGTTGTGGGCGTCGAGCCGGGGCCCCAGGACGCAGCGTCGGCCGTCGTGCGTCAGCAGCGTCTCGGTCAGCGCGGTTGCATGCTCGGCGTGCCACGTGGGACGGCGGACCTCGCGGACCAGCTCGGTGAAGCCCCAGCGTGCGCGGTAGCGGTCACCGGCGCCGCCCACGCCGTTCTCAAGCGGCGTCCAGTGGTTGCGCACGTAGACGCCGGCCACGCCGTTGTACGCCATCAACAACAGGATCACGGCCGCGAGGACCAGGCCGCTAGCCAGCAAGCCGACGAGCACGAGCAGCGCGCTCGCGGCGGTGTTGTAGGCGAGGAACACCCTCGGCGCGTAGCGGGAGGCGCGCGCGGCTTTGGCGGCCATCAGGCCGCCGATGGCGCCTGCGATCACCAGCCCCAGTAGGGCCAGCGGGATGGCGGGTGAAAGAGGTTGCATGGGAGCCCTCAAGACAGCGCGGCGAGGACGCCACGCGATTAGCACAGTGGTCCCCGTACCCTACAGTGACTATCTTGCTAGTCCAGGACTCTACTTGCTATTAGTTGCGCGGTGCGCCTTGACGCGCTCGGACAGCCGATCGCGGGGGATCCCGACGAGCGGGCCGGCGGCCTGGATGGTCACCTCGCCGCGCTCCACGGCGTCGGAGACGGCGGCGATCATCGCCGCCTCTGCGACTGCCACGGCGGCGTCGTAGTCCTTGCGCGCCTCCAGGAGGGCGGCAGCGGTCTCGGGTGTGATCAGAATGGGTGTGCGTGCCACGCGGCCGCCTCCCTGTCGTGTCGGAATTCGTGTCGCGATCAGTGTCGCGCAAATCTCGGCGGGTGTCAGCGGGGCCGCGGACCCCACCCCACCCCGCCATGTGGCGGGGCGCGGCGGGTACTGGCGGGTCTTAGCCGATCGCCTCGATGACGCGGGCCACCAGCTCGGTCTCAGCGGGCGCCGTGACGGCGTTGCCGATCTGGGCCACCTGGTCGCGCTTGGATCCGGACAGCGCGTAGTCGGCGCCGAAGCCAGAGGCCAGCTTGAGTTCGCCGGGCTCCAGCATCCGAAACCCGCAGTCCTCCACGGCGATCTGCGGGCTCAGCAGCGCGTGCTCGGCGATTGTGGCGATCGTCGAGACGGGCTCCCCCACGCCGCGCACGTCGCCGGTCCCCCGGTACGTCAGCAGCGCGTGGCTGTCGGTCGTCGTCAGCGTCCCCAGCTCGCGCTCGTCCGCCGGGCGCATCCAGCCCGGCGAGTAGTTGGCGACCACGAACCCGTGGTGCTGGCCACGGGCCGCGATCGTCGAGAGCGGCGCGCCGTCCATCGGTCGCGGTGCGTTGGCGCCGCGTAGGTCGATCTGGATGGCCATCTGCTGGCCTCCCCCCTCCCCCACGCTGGCACCCGCGCCCGGCGCGATCGCCACGCCGAGCTTGTTGCCGCACGTCACCGTCGCGGCGGGCTCGCTGTCGGCCAGGCGCGGCACGTTGTTCGTCATGTTGGAGACCACGATCGCCTGTTCCTGGCGCCCGGTCTGCGCGAGCATCGGCCCGAGCGGGCTCCGGGCTCGGTCTCCGCCCTTGCCGTGCGTCGTCGGGACCACCAGCGCGTGCGTCTCGCGGCGCAGCAGCGCGCCGACCGGCTGGTGCGTGGGTCGCGGCTCGCGCGAGGGGCCACCGGCCGCCACGACCAGGCCGCGCGCCGTGCTGGCGTGTTGGGTCTTGAACGGCTCATCGGTGGGCCAGGCCCGTGCGTACCCGGAGCTAGGGCGCTCGAACGTCTGACCTCCGACCTCCAGCACCAGGCCGTCAGGGTCAGCGGCCGGGCCACCGGCCAGCAGCTCGGCGAGCGTCACCGCCGGCGGGCGGCCCGAGAGCCGGTCCAGGCCGCGCCGGATGCGCTGCATCGTGGCGGGCTTGAGCGGCCGCGCGCGATCGGAGATCCGCGTGGCAGGCAGCGACCAGTCGATCGCCGCAGCGGCCGGGGTGATGACCGGCGCCACGCGCTCGTGGCACTCCGAGCAGGCGTAGACGTAGCTCTGGTCGTAGTTGCCGCGCACCGACCCGGCCCGCTTCCATTGCTGGCGGCCGCGCACCAGGCGCCCGCAGGGCGTGCACCAGCTCACCGGCCGGATGTCGAGATCCGGGCGTCGCGCTCCGCGTCGCCAGAACACCACGTAGATGCGGTCCCGCGACTGCGGCACGCCGCACACCATCGAGTTGAGGTGCACGACCTCGCGGTCGTAGCCCAGGCCGTCCATGGCGTGCAGCCACGCGCTGAACAGCACGCCGTACTCGTCGTGCTTGAGCCGCTGGCCCTGGCGTCCGCCCCACTTGGTGGCGGCGGGCACGTTCTCGACGATCACGGCGTCGTAGTGGTGAAACTCGGTGAACCGAACCACGTCCCACATCGTCGCTCGCGAGCGCTCGGCGCCCTGGTCGCCGTCGGGGTCGAACAGGTTGGGATCGTCCTTCGGGCGCCCACGGGCGTAGGAGTGGTGCGTGCACTCCGGCGAGGCCAGCAGCAGGTCCGCCCGCGGGTAGCGCCGCGGGTCCACCGTCATCACGTCCGCGCAGTCCACACGGGCGTCCGGGTGGTTGTTGCCGTAGGACTCGCACGCGATCGGCCAATGGTTCATCCCGACCACCGGCTGGGCCCCCGCGATGACGGCGCCGAGCGTCGAGCCTCCGGCGCCGCAGAACATGTCGTGGAACGTGATCATCAGGCCGCCGCTCCGGCTTCGTCGTAGTACGCGGCTTCGCGGTGCTCCACGAGCGCCTCGCGCGTGCGCCATGAGTCGTACTCAGCAGACCAGTAGCGCAGATAGCGGGTCCCCTCGAACTCGAAGTACTCAGTTTCGCGTTGGGGCGCGAGGCTAGATTCGGGACCGTGGGCCCCGTGGGTGGGAAGCGTCGTTTGCATCTGGTCGCTCTCCTCCTTGGCTTGTGTACTGCTTAAGTGTATCTAATTTCGACACGAATAGCGGGTGTTCCAGGAGCGTCCGTGCGCCAGTATGGCGGGTAGTGGCGGGTGCCCCCGCCAAATGGCGGGGGCTGGCGCTTAGAAGAGGCTCGCCTGAACGGGCCGTGCTGGCCCGCGCGTAGACAGCGCTGCGATCACGGCGTCCGCCGCCGCGATCTGGGCTGCGTGGCGCTGCAGGTCGGCGTGCTGGGCCTCGTAGCTGCCGAACTCGTGGAACGTGGTGTGCTTGCGCATGTGCCAACGCGGGCGCCAGCCGGGCGTCCCCGGCGCGGGAGCCGGGCGCCGCAGCAGCTCCGTTTGCCAGGCGTGGTGAAACAGAGCGGAGTCGCGTGCTCGTCGGGCGGCCGCCAGGTCGCGGGCGTGCGCCGCTTGGGGGTCGCGGTCTCTCCCTTGGGTCACGTACTGCGCGATCTGCTCGGAGTTGAGACGCACCACGTCTCGGTCCTCCCCGGTGCCCCGCGTTGCCAGCCGGTAGCGCTTGCCTTCGCAGTGCTCCCAGAGTTCGCGTCCGCCGATCGTGATGGTGCTGTGGCCCTGGCCCAGGTCGACGGCCTCCAGGTCGTCGGCAAGCTGGCCGGGCCCGTTGCCGCGCGAGCCCCACCGTAGGCGGGCCTCCAGGGCCTCCAGTAGGCCGTTTTGGTCCAGGTCCTCGGCGATCATCGGCCCGGCCCCTGCAGCGTGGGAAGCGGCCCGGGTTCCCAAGCGCGTAGCTGTGTGCCGGGGGCGTGGCCCTCCGGCAGTGCCTCGCCGGGCTCGTAGGCGGGCGCGAGCACCGTCCCGCACCGGCTGCAGAGCACGAGCATGCTGCGCCGCCCGCCCGGGCTCACCGTGCGGTAGTCGGGTGAGAGCTTGCCCCAGTCGCCGACGGTGATCGTCACGGACGCGACTTCGCCGCGCACGTTGAGGTTGGTCTGTCCGCTCATCGATGGTGCTCCCCTGGGCAGCCGCACAGGCGCCCGTGCAGGGGGCAGCACTCCGGGCCGCTCAGCGTCTCGCGGCAGTAGACGCGTAGCGCGGTCTGCTCCTCGGTGGCTAGCTGCTCCTCGAGACGGTCGGCGTGCGCCGGGTGTCCTCCCCTGCGAAGCACGTGGATCAGGATGCGCTCGCGCATCCCGTACCCTGGCGGCCTCATCGGGTGGCCTCGGTGAATCGGGCGTCGGGGTGGCCGATCGAGCGTAGGGCTGTCTCAATGTCGGCGGCGACCCATTCGATCGTGCCGCTGTTCCACTCCGTCGAGCCTTCGGGTTCGGCGTCGTAGTTGGCCCTCTCCTAACGAACGTGTCACCAGCCGCCATTGGCGCGGGGTCCGTACTAACGGATCTGTCGCGAGCAGCCATGTGGAGGACGTTGCCCTCAGTTGCGCGTAGGCGGGCGCGTATCGGTGCTGCTGGCGGTGATGGCCTGCTGGATGTCCGCGTAGACGATCATTGACGCGATCTTGTCGTTGCGGACGGTTACGAGCTCGGCGTGTGGGACCGGCTGGCCGTCGTCGTCTTTGAAGTCGGCCTGCAGGATGACTAGGACGTTCTCGCCGACCGGGCGGATCTCGAGGACCTCGACGCTGGCGCCTTGCGTCAGCGCGTTGTGGATGAACTCGATGGCCTGGTCGCGGCTGCGGCAGCCGCCCTGGGGGTCCTCTTCGTCGAAGCCGTGCCACTGCACGTCGGGATCAAGCAGCTCTTCGACGGCGGCGAGGTCGCCGCGGGCGAACGCTTCGTAGCCGCGACGGACCAGCTCGACCTCGTGGTCACTCATGCGGCCACGTTACCCGGGGTGGTACTGACGGATCTGTCACCAGCGGTCATCTGAGGGCGGCGGTTCTCAGTCGGCGTTGCGCGCCAACAGGCGTTTGGCAGCGGAGCCTGGTTCGAGGTGGCCGTAGATCGTGGTGCGTGGGACTTGGAAGAGGTCGGCGATCTGCTGGACGGTGCGCTCGCCGGTGTCGTAGAGCTGCTGCGCGAGGGCGGCCTGCTCGGCGGTGAGCTTGGGGCGGCGTCCGCCTTTACGGCCGCGGGCGCGGGCGGCGGCGAGGCCGTCGCGGGTGTTGGCGACGATCAGCTCGCGCTGAAGCTCGGCGAGGACTGAGAGCATGCCGAACATCGCGCGGCCTTCGGCGGTTGAGGTGTCGATGCCTTGCTCGATGACGTGTAGGCCGACGCCGCGATCGCGGAGGTCGGCGCCGAGCGTGACGAGGTGGAGCACCGAGCGGCCGAGACGATCGAGCCGCGTGATCTTCAGGGTGTCGCCGTCGCGCAGCAGGCGCAGAACGTTGTCGAGTTCGGGGCGGCTGGCTTTGGCGCCGCTGGCGTGGTCGATGTAGATGTCGTCTTTGGCGACGCCGGCGCGGGTGAGAGCGTCGATTTGGTGGTCGGGGTTTTGGTCTGCGGTGGAGACGCGGGCGTAGCCGAAGAGCATCGCGTCGAAAACTACCGCACGGGTGGGTTTGCCGTCGTAGTTTTCCGACGCGAGTTGCCGACGCTCTTTCAGCGCTAAGTGGCGGCGTCGGCGCGAGCGTCGGCAAATGGTCGTTTGTCGACACCGAGTCGAGTTGGCGGGTTCGACGTTCGCACGTTCGTTAGGATGACGGCATGGCCGAAGTTTGCGATCTCCTGTGTTTGGACCTTCCGAAGGCCGAGGCGTTGCGAGCGGCTCGGCTTTCTGCTCGGGACGCGGGATTGTTGGCTGAGCAGGCGGCGGCGCTTGGTGATCCGACGCGGGTGGAGCTGGCGGTGGCGCTGCGGGGCGGCGGTGAGCTTTGCGTGTGCGATCTCTCGTGGGTGGTGGAGCGACCAGACAAGGTGGTGTCGCATCACCTGCGCAAGATGCGCGCGGCCGATGTCGTTGAGTCTCGTCGCGACGGGCGGATGGTGATGTACTCACTCACGCCCGGTGGCGCACGCTTGCTCGCTGCCCTGGTGCCCGATGAGGTCGTCGCATGAGCGCCGATTGCTGCGGCCCTGACGGCGAGGCCCGTGAGGCGAATGCTGGGGCAACGCTTCCGATGATTCAGGTACCGGGCGCTGCCAGCCAGCAGAGCTGCGGCTGCGATACCGCGGGCGACCAGGCGCAGGACGCGTGTTGCTCACCGGAGGAGTCGCGTGACGTGGCGGCCGACCCTCAGTTTGATGCGTGTGGCTGTGAGATCCGGGTGCCTGAGCCGGGCGAGCCGGTCGCGCGGCTGTATGAGGTGCGCGAGATTCAGCTGGCCGCCGTCTCTGGCGTCCTGCTCGTCGGCGGCGTGGGTTTGGGCGCAGCAGGCCTGGATACCGCGGCAGTGGTTGCCGAGGCCGGCGCTTTGGTGGCGGGCGGCTTGACGTTCATTCCGCAGTCCGCGCGGGCGCTGCTTTCGGGGCGGGTCGCGCTCCGCCTCGCAAACGTCCACGGCCAGCCACTCCGTCAGCCGCTCGGCGTCGGCGACCGAACACTCACGAAAGCCTAGAAAGCCACGCACCTCAGCGCGATGACGCTCCGCCGAACGCCCCGACCACGCGTACCCCTCGAGCTCCGCCGGGTCAGCCTTGACCTGGCCCGCAACGAACTCAACGACCTCCCCGCTGAAGTCCGCCGCGCCCGCCGGAAACCGGCCATGCGCCACGAACGACTTCAGCAGAAGAGCGAACCCCAGCCGCGACCCCGCGCGCTTGGCGTCCACCAACGCCCGTTCGCCCTCGAGCAACGTCCACGTCGAAACAAGTCCATCAAGATCCCCAACGTCATCCACGCCGCCGATCCTGCCCGGAACGACCACATCAGGCCGCGCTCAGACTGAAGTGGCGGCTCATGACACGTTCGTTAGGACAGGGCCTAGTTCTCGGGCCACAGACCGCGGTGGATCTCCAGCAGGGCGGCTGCGGCCTTGTCGGCGCTCGCGTTCTCGGGCTTGGTGTTCTTGGACTTCTTGGGCATCTGGTCGTCCTTGGTTGGCGGGGCATGGCGGGAGCCCCCGCCATGTGGCGGGGGCGCGGTGGGGTGGCCTACAGGTCGCGGGCCGTCATGACGGTGGCCACGGGGGCGCCGCCGACGCCCTCGGCGCTTACGCCGATGTAGAGCGTGTGGGTGTGGTTCTTGGCCTCCGGGTCCGGGCTGGCGTCCGTGAGCACGATCGCCTCGAACGGCTCGGCCCCGGACTGGATCCCGGTCCGCCGCGCGGCCATTCCGGCCATGAGCAGTACGTCACGCAGGCGAGCGGCCCGGGTCTGCCACGGGT
>JAURVW010001086.1 GCA_030655275.1 Solirubrobacteraceae bacterium | reverse complement strand
GGCCGAGGACGCCGGCACGGGCGACCCCACCGACCCGCGCGTCGACGAGGATGAACTTTCCCCCGGCCAGCGCCTCGTGACAGGAATCGCCCACGAAGTGGTCCTGCGGGAGATCGTCGTGGTGGCGACCTCCGCCGGCGTCATCGCCTTTTTGGCGTGGCGCGCGTGGTTGACGGGGTAGGACGGCCGGCGGCGCTGGACGGGTGAGACGCTGCGCAGGTTCTGATCGCCAGGACATCGACAACCTGCACAGCGCAGGAGCCGGTTGGGGCGCAGCGCAGGTTCTGATCGCCTGAGCATCGACAACCTGCGCAGCGCGCCGAGCTGAGGGACGAGCGACTCGCAGATTGCCGCGTCAGCCGACCCCACCCTCAGGCCACGTCGTCGCCTGACGGCTCCTCCGGCCCCGGCGCCGCCTCCGCTGCGAGCGCCCCGAAGCGGCCTCGGTGGAAGAGGAGTGGTTCGGCGTCCTCGTCGAACTGGATGGCGGTGGCGCGGCAGATGACGATGTCGTGGTCGCCGGCGTGGACGAGCTCGTCGATGGTGCCGGAGACGGCCGTGGCGGCGCCGGCGATCGCGGGCACGCCGCCGACGTCGGCAAGGGCGATGCCCTGGAACTTCACGGCGTGGTCGTGCTTGCTCGCGAACGCGACGGCCATCGGCTCCTGGGAGTGACGGAGCACCGAGACGGCCAACGCCCCGGCGTCCCGGACGACCTCGAGGGTGCGGGACGACGTCGCGAAGCAGACGAGGAAGAGCGGCGGATCGAGCGAGACGGACGTGACCGCGTTGGTGGTGAGCCCGACCGGACCGTCGGGGCCCTGGGCGGTCACGACGGCCACGCCGGTCGCGAAGGCGCCGAACGCGTCGCGAAAGGCCCGCGACTCGACGACGCGCCCCTCGACGTCGCTCACTGACGGACCTCGATGACCCCGTACATGCCGAGATCGTCGTCGTTGGCGATCGACGAGCGCCAGCGGTACTTGCCCGGCGAGAGCGACACGTTGCCGCTGGCGCTGGCGCCCGGCTGCATCGCCTTGATCGCGAGGAGCTGCTCCGCCTTCTCATCCGAGGAGCGCGGCACGATCGTCTCGATCTGGAGGTTGTGCACGAGGGCCCCGCGGTTGGTGACGACGATCGACACGTTGCCCCGCCTGATGCTCACGGCCTGCGGGCTCATCTTGAATTCGCGGAGCTCGACGCGGATCACGCCGTCGTCGACGCGCACCATCCCGTCCTCTCCGCGACGCAGGTTCACGAAGTACAGGAGCGTGAGGAACAGGATCGCGCCGACGATCAGCACCTTCGCCTGGAGGGGCGAGAGCGGAGCGCGGCTGCGGGCACGTCGGCCCGCGCGTTGGCGGCGAGGAGCACGGGGTGTCCGCGAGGGGGTTGGCGGGGTCGGCTGGGTGGGCACCGGCATGAAACCATCTTCCCGTATAAACTCCGTCGCTATGCGTCATGCCGCCCGCATCGCTGCCTTCGCCGTCGCCAGCAGCTCACTCCTCGCCCTCTCCGCCTGTGGATCGGAGGAGATCGGGCTCGCCAAGAACGACCCTTACTACAAGGGCGCCGCGATCTTCTCCCAGCGCTGCGCCGGTTGCCACACGCTGAGCATCGCCGGCACCCAGGGCTCCTCCACGTCCGCGAAGGACAAGGAGATCACCGATGGTCCGAACTTCAACCAGCGCAAGGAGACGGAGGCCAACGTCCTCTACGCCCTGCGCAACGGTGGCTTCTCGAACAAGATCATGCCGCAGAACCTCGTGACCGGCAGCGATGCCGACGAGGTTGCGCGCTTCCTCGCGAAGTACGCCGGCACCGATGTCGACACGCCGGTCGGTCCGTCCCGCAAGGCCGTCGACACCGGTTCCGACGAGGTCCTCGAGGACAGCTCCGACCCGGAGGAGGAAGGCGCCTCGTCGAGCGAGCCGACCACCCCGGGCGACGTGACCACCGGGCAGGAGAGCCCGGCGGACGCCAGCACCACGCCGTAGCGCGCCACCCGGCCGCCCGGCACACACCGCTCCCGACCCGAAAGAGCGCGCCGTGCTCGATCTGAAGGCCCTCCGCGCCGACCCCGACGCGGCCCGCACCGCCCTCGCACGCCGCGGGGACGGCATCGCCGAGCGCGTCGACCGCGTGCTCGAGCTCGACGAGCGCCGCCGCGCGCTCGTCCCCCAGGTCGAGGACCTCCGCGCGGAGGCCAAGCGCCGCAGCAAGGACGTCGGCGCCAAGATGAAGGAGCTCGGCGGCCTCCCCGCCGAGGAGGCCCAGTCCCAGCGCGCCGAGATCACCGCGTGGGCCAAGGAGCCCTCGATCGAGGCCGAGTCGCTGAAGGCCGAACTGGAGACCGCCGACGCGCAGCTCCAGGAAGCCCTGCTGCTGGTACCCAACCTCCCGGACCCGACCGCCGCTCCCGAAGACACCGTCGTCCGCGAGGTCGGCGAGCGCACCACCTTCTCCTTCGAGCCGCGCGACCATCTGCAGCTCGCCGGCGACTCGATCGACATGGAGCGCGGCGCCCGCCTCTCGGGGTCGCGCTTCGCGATCCTCAAGGGTGAGCTCGTCATGCTCGAACTCGCGCTCGTGCAGTGGGTGCTCAGCAAGCTCGGCGGCCAGGGCTTCGTGCCGATCATCCCGCCCGTCCTCGTGCGCGAGCAGGCGCTCCTGGGCACCGGTTTCCTGCCCGACACCGAGCAGCAGATCTACCACCTGCCGGCCGACGACCTGTACCTCGTGGGCACGAGCGAGGTCGCCCTCGCGTCGATGCACGCTGGCGAGATCCTCG
>JAURVW010001065.1 GCA_030655275.1 Solirubrobacteraceae bacterium | reverse complement strand
GACATTCGCCGACTTTGAACCGTTCATATATAACGAGGATGATATCGATGAACTTGGACAACTACAGGGTATAGTGAATCTATCGAACAAACTCACCGAAACTGAAAAAACAGAGCTTCATGAGCTGATAGATAAACAGATAGGGGAAATCTTAGCAAGGAGATAAAAAAAATGGTCTCACAACCCAAGTATTATGAATCCGATCCGGAAGGAAAAGGACGCGGACCGGGTGAATATTTTTTCAGGGGTGCAAGGATGGGCTATTCTAAAGTGGGAGGACCCGCTGGCCCAATCCAGAGACCTATTTTAGTTGGCCCAAAGTGGAAATCACTCTACACAAACGCACGAATAAAATTACAAATAAAACCTAAAATAAAGGATGACTATTATAAAATAATGTCAGAAGCGGTAAAGGAGATAAACGCGGATGAACAGGTGAAAAAAGCCATACTTCAACATTATGTAGTATCTCTTAAGAAATACAAAAGCTGGCAGTCATACGATATTGCTGTAAGGTATCCTGCAATGTTCGTTCAGTGGTTATCAGAGCGGGAGAATAAAAAAACAACTATGAAAGATCTGGAACGCCCCGTCCCAGGTGCAAAATTACGGTATGGTATAACATCAAGTGATGGAAAAGCGTTCGCTATTGCTGTAAGCGATAGTGAGTTCTCCCGGGCGCAGGTCAGATCAAGTCTTATGGGTTTCGGGAAATTCCTGGATATCGAACGATACGTTACAAGCAACCCATTCACAGGATTACAAGTTGAAATGCCAAAAAGTCCTGGTGCTGTTGAGTTATATAATGAACAGGAATTAAATGAGTTTTTTAATTCAATACTGTTTGGAGCCAAACCGTACCATACACTGTTTTCAAGGCTGATGTTACAGACAGGACTCAGACCTATACAGGCATATTATATGACATGCGGTGATATTGAGGACAAACCAGTAATAGACGCACTTGACCGGACATTCTACTCGATTGCAGCCCTGAAGTTATACGATAGAGAAAAAAAGAAAATAGGAGAAGAGGTAGCTAAAAAATTTCCACCAACATTTGTTTATATATCGGCAGGTCTGCGCGATGACTTATTGAAATGGTGCCGTGAAAATAATCTCACAGGCAGAGGGTATATTTTTAAGGATTTTGCAGAACTTGGCTCTTATGATGAATTTATAAGACGCAGGCGGGTGGCCCTGAGATCAAAGGGTTTACTTAAATCAGAAAAAGATTATATCCTGTATGGCCTGAGACACACCTGGTCAGCAGCGATATACGCATTAGGCGGCTTAAAAACCCTTACTGATATGGGCGGATGGACCAATGATAAAGTTGCTCTCAGTACATACGCAAGGGATATGGATGAGAAAAAAGCTCTTAAAACAATCAAGGATTGGGAAATTTATATCATACCTGAGCATAAATCGAGAATTGAAAGGATACAGAAGGAGTTTGAAGAAG
>JAURVW010001047.1 GCA_030655275.1 Solirubrobacteraceae bacterium | reverse complement strand
GGCCGAGGCGTTCGCGAACGCCGAGGCGGCGACGCTCCAGTCCTTGCCGTCGAGGCTGGTCTTCAGGACGTACGAACGCGTGTTGTATTCCGCGCCCTTGCCCTCCTTCCCGGCCTGGGAGTGGAAGACGACGATCTTCGAGATCGAGCGCGGCACGCCGAGGTCGATCTGCGCGAACTTCTTCGGCATCGGCGAGCACCACTTGTCGGTGCGGCCGCTGATCTTGCCGTCGACGAGCTTCGCCGCCTGCTCGACCGGCTCGCACGCCTTGGAGCCGAACGTGGTGACGCCCTTGGCCCGCGCGAGGTTCGGACGCTCGGGACCGGTCGAGACGACCTTCGCAGCGGTGACCTGGACCATCTTCGAGACCGACGGCACGCCGGCCTCGTCGACGATGAAGAGCATGTAGTAGCCGGGCGGCGCCTCGAACGGGTTGTTCGGGTTGCTCACCGTGAGGGTGTCGGCGCCCTTGGTGAACGGCAGCGGCACGTAGCGGGCGTCTTGGTCCTGGCCGTGCGTCGGGGCGCCGAGGCGGACGAGCCCGACCTTCTTGATGCTCGAGGCGTTCGGGGTGGCGACCGAGAACGAGCCGGTGTAGCTGGTGGACCCGGGGGCCGCGGCGATCACGGGGCGGTCCGCGAGCTGCCCGCTGCCGTCCTTCTTGTAGAGGTACGGCGGCGTGAAGATCTCGGCGTCGCGGCGCAGGTAGCGCTCCGTCATGCACTCCGAGCAGATGCCGCCGCCGCCCGCGAAGACGCGGCCGTCGGGGAGGAGCATCGCGGTGGAGTGGTACTGGCGGGCGACCTTCGCGCTGGCCAGACGGGTCCACTTCTCGGTGTCCGGGTTCCAGCCCTCGGCCTCGTAGACCGAGCGCTTGAGGTTCACGAGCTTGCCCTTGGACAGGCCGCCGCTCACGACGGCCGAGCCGTCGGCCAAGGCCACCATCGTGTGCTGACGACGGTTCGTGTTCATGCCCGCGGTGACGCGCATGACGGGCTTGCCCGAGGTGCGATCGACGACGGCCGTGGTCGTGGCGCCGTTCTTGCCGCCACCGGCGTAGACGGTCTTGCCGATGCCGAGGTGGGCGTAGGAGCCGAAGTCGCCGAAGATCGCCGCGGTCTGGCCGGGGAACGTGACGGCGCCGTCGCCGGCGATCGAGACCTCGGCCGCGGTCGCGGCGGTGTTGGAGAACGACGTCTTCCCGGTCGACGTGAGCTGCATGAGCGGGTAGTCGCGGCTCGTGCCGGTGATCAGCTTCGTGAGCTGGCGGACGGACGACTTGCCGTCGTTCTGCTCGAACAGCTCGGCGACCTTGGGGCCACCGCCGATGATCAGCGCACTGCCGTCGGCCTGCGTGGCGAGCGACGGGTACCAGCGGCCGTCGGCCATGTCCGGGCCCTTCGACCAGGTCTCGGTCCGCCAGTCGAAGATGTGGGTCGACTTCGTGCCGGACAGGAAGAAGTCGGCGTTGCCACCGGCGACGATCACGTTGCCGTTGGGGAGGTGCGTGAAGCCGGAGCAGAAGATCGACTCGCCCTGCACGTCGATGCGACGGCTCTCGCCCGTCGCCGGATCCCAGATGCCGGCGCGGGTGTAGTTGTGGTGGAGGTACGTCTCCGTGGCGCGGTCGCCGACGGAGTCCCACATGAGCACCTTGCCGTTGGGCAGCTGCGCGGTGTAGACCGGGACGACGACCATCGGGGTGACCGGGCCCCAGGCACCCACGACGCCCGGATCGCCGACGGCGGCGCGGGTGGCGCGCGCATCGCCGGATCGCAGACCGGCCTTCGGATCGGCCTTCGCCTCGATCTTGCTCATCGGCGTACCGGCCAGATCGGAGACGGCGTGGGCGAGCCCTTCGGCGTCCGACGCGTGGTCGACTCCGAGGTGGGCAGATGCACCTGCGGGCACGCAGGCAAGGGTGAGCGCGGCGACGAGCGCCCCGCGCGCAAGGCGGTGGATCACTGGGACTCCTAGACAGCGCGCAAGGTGGGCGACCGGGTATGAGGTCGCCGCGCTGGAGTGGACCCGACCACCGTAACGAAGAGCGTTCACCCTTTTCTAGGCCTGGCCCCCGTTTTCATACTGCGGATGTGCCGCGATGGCAGAAATCGGAATCCCTGACGCCACACATTCCGGTCTATCGCCGGTCTGCGGCTCCGGAACGACCAAGGGCCGCCCCGGAGGGCGGCCCTTGTGTTCTGCCGGGGCTTGAGGGCCCGGCTGAAAGTGACGCAGCTGACGCTGCGACGACTTACTTGAGTTCGACGGAGCCGCCGGCCTCTTCGAGCTCGGCCTTGAGCTTCTCGCCCTCTTCGCGCTCGATGCCTTCCTTGATGGCCTTCGGCGCCTCGTCGACGAGAGCCTTGGCCTCCTTGAGGCCGAGACCGGTCGCCGCACGGACGACCTTGATGACGGCGATCTTCTTGTCGCCGGCGCCCGTCAGGACGACGTCGACCGTCGTCGAAGCCTCTTCGGCGGGGGCAGCGTCGCCGCCACCGCCACCGGCGGCCGGAGCGGCCACGGCCGCGGCGGACACGCCGAACTCCTCTTCGAGCGCCTTGATGCGCTCGGAGAGCTCGAGCACGGTGATGCCCTTGAGCTCTTCAATCCAATCAGCAGTGCTGGTAGCCATATCGATTACTCCTCAGTGGAATCAGTTGCGGCGTCGGCTGCGGGTGCAGCGTCGGCATCGGCATCGGCCGCGGGGGCCTCTGCCTCAGTGGGTGCGTCGGCGGATGCCTCGGCCTCAGTGGTCTCGCTCGCGGCGGGAGCTTCAGCGGCCGGCGCGTTGCCGCCGATGAGGCCCTCGTCGACGATCTTCTGCAGCTGCACGGGGACAGCCGAGAGGATCGCGTTGAGCGTGCGCGCGGTGCCGGAGATCGGCGACGCGATGAGCGTGACGAGCTGCTGGACCAGCGTCTCGCGGCTCGGGAGCTTGGCGATCGCGATGACGTCGGTGCTCGAGAGGGCGTTGCCGTTGAGCAGGCCCCCCTTGAGCTCGAGGACGTCGTTGCTCTCCTTGACGAAGGTGTTGAGGATCTTCGCCGAGGCGGCCGCGTCACCGCGGACGAACGCCAGGGCGGTCGGGCCGCTCAGCTCTGAGCTGATCGACGCGACCTCCGCCTTTTCGGCGGCGAGCTTCGTGACCGAGTTCTTGACGACCTTGAGGGTCGTCTCGTTCTCGAGCAGACGAGCACGGAGCTCGCTGATCTGCGCGACCGTGAGGCCGCGGTAGTCGACGGCGTAGACAGCTTCTGCTGCGCCGAACTCGTAGGCGAGATTGCCTACGGCTGCTTCTTTTTGTTGCCGGTTCATTGGCCTCCTAGGTCGGACTTCCGCCGCGCATGTGCGCGGCAGCCGACGGTCTGCGGATGCCTCGGGTGAGCGTTAGGCCGCTTGTGCGGTAGCGCTCTCCTCGAGGATGTCGCGGGTACGGGTGGGATCGACCTTGATGCCAGGACCCATGGTCGAGGCGATCGTGATCGAGTGCAGGTAGCGGCCCTTCGCGGCCGACGGCTTCGCGCGAACGAGCTCGTCGATCACGGCGGCGTAGTTCTCGAGCAGCTGCTGCTTCGGGAAGTCCTTCTTGCCGATCGAGAGGTGCACGATCGCGTTGCGATCGGTGCGGTACTCGACCTTGCCGGACTTGCTCTCCGCAACGGCCTTCGCGACGTCCATCGTCACGGTGCCGACCTTCGGGTTCGGCATCTTGCCGGAGGGTCCGAGGACGCGGCCGAGGCGGCCGACGAGCGGCATGAGGTCCGGCGTGGCGATGACGACGTCGAAGTCGTTGAAGCCGTCGAGGATGCGCTGCGCGAGATCGTCGGTACCGACGATGTCGGCGCCCGCCTCCTCAGCGGCCTTCGCCTTGTCGCCCTGGGCGAACACGGCGACGGTGACGTCCTTGCCCAGGCCATGCGGCAGGGCGATGGTGCCACGGAGCTGCTCGTCCGCGTGACGGACGTTCAGCCCGGTGCGGATGTGCACCTCGACGGACTCGTTGAACTTCTTGTTCGGAAGCGTGCTGAGAAGCTCGAGGGCTTCGGCAGGCTGGTAGTCGCGAAGGCGATCGACCTTGGCGAGCGCCTCCGTGTATGCGCGGCTGTGCTTAGCCATTAGTCAACGACCTCCACGCCCATGGAACGTGCCGTGCCGGCGATGATCGGAATCGCCTGGTCAACCGTGTGGGCGTTCAGGTCGGGCAACTTTTTCTCGGCGATCAGGCGCAACTGGGCGGTGCTGATCTGACCCACCTTGACGGTGTGCGGGGTGCCGGAACCCTTCGCAAGGTTGATCGCCTGCTTGATGAGCACGGCGGCCGGCGGAGTCTTGACCACGAAGTCGAATGAACGATCCTCGTAGACCGTGATGACGACCGGGATCGTCGTCCCGGGGTCACCAGCCGTCTGGGCGTTGAACGCCTTGACGAACTCCATGATGTTCAGGCCGTGCTGACCCAGGGCAGGGCCGACCGGCGGTGCAGGGGATGCCTGCCCACCCGGCGCCTGGAGCCGGATCGTCGTCAGAACTTTCTTAGCCATCTTCTCGTCAGACCTTCTTGACCTGGTCGAAGCCAACCTCGACCGGCGTTTCGCGGCCGAAGATTGACACAAGAACCTTGAGTTTCGCCGCGTCCTCGTTGATCTCGGCGATCTCGCCGGAGAAATCGGACAGCGGGCCGGAGATGACCTTGACGGACTCCCCGATGGTGAACTGACTGACCCGCGGACGCGCCGTGGCGCCTGCCGTCTGGCCAGCCTGCGCGGGCGTTGCGTTTGCAGGCGCCCCACGCTTCAACAGTCGATCGATCTCGCCCTGGGTGAGCGGGATCGGCTCGTCTCCGGCGCCGACGAAACCCGTCACGCCGGGGGTGCCGCGAACGAGGCCCCACGTATCCTCGTTCAGGTTCATCTGAACGAGCACGTAGCCGGGCATCGTGCGCTTTTCGACAGACTTCTTCTCGCCTTCCTTGAGCTCCGTGACCGTCTCCGTGGGGACGACGATCTGACGCAGCGCGGCGCGGTGGCCGAGCGTCATGGCGCGATGCTCGAGGTTGCTCTTGACCTTGTTTTCGTGGCCAGAGTAGGTGTTGACGACGTACCAGCGGTACATAAAGGTGCTTTTCCCGTTCCTCTAGAGGATGCGGTCGGAGGTGGTACGGAGCGCCGGCGCGCCCTGGCGGGCAGCGGTCATCACGTACCGAGGATCAGGTTGACGAGGGCCCGCGCACCGACATCGGCGATGCCGAGGTAGGCGCCGGCGATCACGACGAAGCCGAGCGTGACGGCGGTGCCCTGGGCGACCTGCTGGCGATCGGGCCAGCGGACGCGCTGGAGCTCGGCCCACGAAGCGCGGAAGAACCGAATGACCTTGGGGCCACCGGACTTCGAGACCTCGCCACCGACGACCTCGCCACCGGGGGCGGGGTCGAAGTCGGTCTCGATGGGCTCACCCTTGCCGAAGTCCACCGGCGCGCCGACGACGCCCTGGCGGGCCTCGTTCTCAGCGCGTTCGGCGTCGCTCACCGCGTTGTCGGCGGTTGCGTCCGGGACCCCGTCCGTTCCGGCAGCGCCGGTCGGCTCCGTCGCGTCAGCGTCGGAGGGGTTCTCGCCGCGCCGCTTAGCGCGGCGTGCGGCGGCACGATCTTCGTTGCGAGCCACAGGTCAGCAAACCCGACTAGCGGGTCTCCCGATGGGGCTGATGGGACTTGCACCACTTGCAGTACTTGCGAATCGCCAGGCGGTCCGGCGTGTTTCGCTTCGACTTCGTGGTCTGGTAGTTACGGCGCTTGCACGTCTCGCAAGCGAGCGTGACTCCAATGCGCACATCTCCGCGGGCCATGGTGGCTCTCCGGGGTATTGAGCAGACAGAACAAGGACCTGCCGAGACAGGTCCGAACGGAGACTGTACCGCTCCACGGCCTCGGGCGTCGGGCGGCCCCACGCTCGTAGGGTGCGGACCGTGCCGACCACCCCCAACGCGCGGACCATCGCCGTCCTGTGGTTCGCGACGTGGTGTGCGTTCCTGTGTGTCGGGATCCCGCTCGCCGTGTTGCCGCGGTACGTGCAGGGCCCGCTCGACGGCACCGACCTCATGGCCGGCTTCGCGGTCGGCTCCCTCTCCCTCGCCGCGATGCTCGCCCGGCCGTTCGGGGGGCGACTGGCCGACGAACGATCGCGCCGGCTCGTGGTCT
>JAURVW010001045.1 GCA_030655275.1 Solirubrobacteraceae bacterium | reverse complement strand
CAGATGGTCGCGCTCCTCGGCCCCTTCAGCCACGTGATCTCGGCCGAGGCGCCCGCCGGCGGCACGACGACGATCGGCGTGACGCCCGAGGAAGCGCTCGCCGCCGGCGTCACGATCGAACGCGATCCTTCTGCCGAATCGGCACCGGCCGCGCCGGCGAAGAAACCCGCGACCCGCATCAGCAAGGAAACGATCGCCGCCGAGAAGCAGGCCGCCGCCGAAGCCGAACGCAAGGCGCAGCCGCGCCCCCGTTCGCCGCGCGGAGGCGATGCGCCGTTCTGACCGGTCCAACGGCTGAGAAGCTGAGCCGCCAGCCCGCCGCATCATGCAGATGCCGCCGCTGAACCTCGAAGCGATCCCGTCGCTGCGCCATTCGGTGTGGCTGCGGTTGCTGCTCGGGCATCGGGTGCTGAACGGCCTGTCGGTCGGGCTCGGCCTGGCCGTGCTCTCGGTGCTGGTGTACCTCGCGGCCGGGCCGATCGTCGCCGCGTCGGCCTCGGTCGGCATGCTGATCCTGAGCATCGGCGACCAGACCTCGCCCGCCCGCGGCAAGCTGCGCCAGATCGCGCCGCTGCTCTGGATGGCCGCACCGATGACGCTCGCGGTGCAGCTCGCCCACCTCGTGCCGACGTATTCGACCGCGCTGATCGGCGCGCTCGTCTGCATCGGCGGCTTCATCGGCATGCTCGGCACCGCCTGGGGCGCGCGCGGCGGGCCGGTGGGTTTCTCGTTGCTGCTCGCGATCGTCTTCGCGATGTCGACGCCGCCGCCCACCGACTGGCGTGCCGCGTTGACGCACATCGCCTGGTTCCAGCTCGGCGCCTTCCTGTACGCAGGCTGGGCCGTGTTCAGCGCGCGCACGTTGAACCTGCGCTTTCGCACCCAGGCGCTCGCCGATGCGATCAACGAACTCGCGGTGATGCTGCGCCAGCAGGGCGCGCGCCTGGCCGCGACCGGCGACCGGCGCGAGAACCAGCTGCGCGCGCTGCTCGGCGAACAGGCGACGCTCGCCGACAAGCTGCAGACTGCGCGCGATCTCGTCCTCGACGTGCCGACCACACCTGCCGAATTGCGCCTGACCGGCCTGCTCGTCGCCGCGATCCGCTTGCGCGAGCAGGCCCTCGCCTGTGAAC
>JAURVW010001038.1 GCA_030655275.1 Solirubrobacteraceae bacterium | reverse complement strand
CGAGCAGATCGAGACGACCGGCTACGAGAGCATCCGCGCCGACATCGCCGCCGCCGCGGCGAAGTAGTCATGGACCGCGCGGCCGCCACGCCCATGCAGACGGGCTCGCCGGCGGCCGCCGCCGCGGGACCGCTCGACGTGGAGGCGGTCCGCGCGCAGTTCCCCGTGCTCACCGATGAGCACGGGTCCGAGGTCATCTACCTCGACTCCGGTGCCAGCGCGCAGAAGCCCGCCGTCGTGCTCGACACGATGCGCGACTTCGCCGCGCACCACTACGCGAACATCCACCGCGGGGTCTACGGCCTCGCGCAGGATGCCGACGCGGCCTACGAGGGCGCACGTCGCCGCGCTGCTGCGCTGGTAGGCGGCGACCCGAAGACGACGATCTTCACGAAGAACGTGACCGAGGCGCTCAACCTCGTGGCCCGCTCGTGGGGTGAGTCGAACCTCGGTCCGGGCGACCAGGTCGTGCTCACGGAGCTCGAGCACCACGCCAATCTCGTGCCGTGGCAGGTCGTCGCCGAGAAGACCGGCGCCGAACTGGTCTGGCTGCCGATCCTGCCGACCGGGCAGGTCGACCTCGCGCCGATGCACGAAGCGCTCGCGGGCGGACGCGTGAAGCTCGTCGCCTGCGCCCACGTCTCCAACGTGCTCGGCACGATCCTCCCGGTCGCCGAGATCACGGCCGCCGCCCATGCGGCCGGCGCGTTGGTCTGCATCGACGGCGCCCAGGCCGTCCCGCACATGCCCGTCGACGTCGCCGCGATCGACGCCGACTTCTACGGCTGGACCGCCCACAAGCTCTACGGCCCGTCGGGCCTCGGCGTGCTCCACGGCAAGCGCGAGATCCTCGACGCGATGCCGCCGTTCCTCGTGGGCGGCGACATGATCTCCGTCGTGACGAAGGAGAAGACGACGTGGGCGCCCGTCCCGTCGAAGTTCGAGGCGGGCACCCCGCCGATCATCGAGGCCGCCGGCCTCGGGGCGGCCGTCGACTGGCTCGAGGGCCACGGTCTCCAGCAGGTCCGTGACCACGGCGTCGAGATCACGCGGTACGCCCTCGAGAAGCTCTCACGGGTTGAGGGCCTGACGTTCTACGGCCCGGAGAGGGCAGAGGATCGCGGGCCCCTCGTCGCGTTCTCGCTGGAGTACGCGCACCCGCACGACATCTC
>JAURVW010001037.1 GCA_030655275.1 Solirubrobacteraceae bacterium | reverse complement strand
TCGGGCTGGTACTTCAGCTCGGCGATCTTGTAGATCATGTTGAGGAAGTTGCCCGCGTACGACAGGTCGTTGTCGGGGTAGACGTACGGCATGCCGCGGATGTGGCGGTACGAGAACGCGGCGAGCGTCGGCATCTTCGCGATCAGGCGGATCGTCTGGATGTCGATGTTCTCCTGGTCGTGGATCGCGTTCGCCTCGGGGTAGAAGGTCGAGAGCGCGCCGACGGAGCTCAGGAGCATGCCCATCGGATGGGCGTCGTACCGGAAGCCCTGCAGGAAGCTCTTGAGGTTCTCGTGCACGAACGTGTGCACGGTGATGTCGTGCGTCCACGTGTCGAGCTGCGGCTTCGTCGGCAGCTCGCCATGGATGAGGAGGTAGGCGACCTCGAGGTAGGTCGAGCGCTCGGCGAGCTGCTCGATCGGGTAGCCGCGGTACTCGAGGATGCCCTTGTCGCCGTCGATGAACGTGACGGCCGACCGCGTCGACGCGGTGTTCGTGAACGCGGGGTCGTACCCCATGATCCCGAAGTCGTCCTCGTTGACCTTGATCTTCCGCAGATCGAGTGAGCGGATCGTGCCGTCCTCGATCGGAAGCTCGTAGCTCTTGCCGGTCCGGTTGTCGACGACGGAGAGCGACTCGCGCGCCCCGGCCGTGCCGTTGGGCGCTGCGCCTACGGCGCCTTCGGTGTCGCTAGCCATGTAAGTACTCCCGGTTCCCGTCTCTGACCGTCCTCCGTTCTAGCAGGGTTTGCGTTTCGAACGTGATCGACCGGTGTCCAATCGTTTGCAGAAGAGCGAATCGGACACGCTGACCCGGCGCGCCCGTGATGCGACGACGTCCGCTTCGAGCCGGGCCAGGCGGCTCACAGCAAGCCGCGCGCGGCGGCGGCCCTGAACGTGACGGACGCCCACATCCGGTAGGGGCGCCAGCGCTCGGCGATCTCTCGCGCCTGGGCGTCGGTCGCGGGTCCGTCGAGGTCGTAGGCCTTGCCGAGGGCGGCCCGGAAGCGAGGTTCGGCGGGCGGCTCGGAGTCGGAGAAGCCCGTGCCGCGCAGCGCGATGAGCATGGCGTAGAAGGGGCCGATGCCCTTGAGGTCGAGGAGGCGGGCGGTGGCGCCCTCGGGCCCGAGACTCTTCAGGAACGCGGGGTCGAGGTCGCCGTCGGCCGCGGCCCGGGCCACGCCGATCAAGCGGTTCACGTGTTCCTCCGTGAGCCCCTGACCCGGGCGAAGTCCGTCGATGAGCCGTTCCGGGGTGGGGAAGGCGTGCACGACGCGTCCGTCGAGGGTGAAGCCCGTGCCGAGCTCGGTGGCGATCCGATCTCGCAGCGCCGCCCCCTGGTTCGTGTGGCGACGCGCGGAGATGATCGACCACGCCGCCGCCTCGTATGGCGAATGGAACAGCACCGGGCGGAGCCCCGGCATGCCGGCGGCCAGACGCGTGAGCACCGGATCGCCGGCGATCACGTCGGCCCACCCCGCGCCGTCGTGGTCGAGCGACAGGATCCGCGCGACCTGCCCCCGCACCGCGTCGCGTGGCACGTCGCCGTGGACCTCGCCGGTGACCGGACCGTCGACGACGGCCTGACGCAGCACCACGCCGACCGGGCGGTGGTCGCCGTCGGCCGCGAACGCCATCGTCATCGCCTCGCCCTGTTCGGGCTTGCGGTGCCCGAACTCGAAGCCGTTCGCCTCGGCGAGCGAGAACGGACCCGTCGGGGTGATCGCGAACGTCTGGAGCGTGGCTGAGGGCATGCTCGAAGTTGTACGGCGAGATGCGGCCAGTTCTTGACCTAAGCGTCGACGACCGTCGAACGATGGACCCGCCTCCGGAACGCAGGACGTCGACGGCATCGCCGCGGCCTCAGTGCGTCGGCAGCGAGCCGGTCAGCGCCACCTGCGTCGGAACGCCGGCGGTGCGGACCGCGCTGACCTGGCGGAGGCCGTCGGTTGCGAAGACGAGCGCACGGCGCGTCGCCGGAGCCGTCAGTGCGATGCGACCGCCGGATGCGACGAGGCGCGGCGCCGGCGCACCGGTGGGCGCCGTGAACGGGTCGATCGCCTGGGTCGACTGCGTCACGGCGCCGGTGGCGAGCCTGATCCGGTGCAGCTTGCCGTCGCGCGTGAGGCCGAGGGCGGAGCCAGAGGCGTCGTCGACGGCTACGGCATGCACGGTGCCTTCGAGTCGCGTGAGGTGCTGGGTGCCCGTGCGGCGGTCGAGGACGAGGAGGCCGGCGGTGCCGAGTGCGCCGGCCAGGTGGCGCCCGGAGGCCGAGCGGTTCCAGGTCGCGACGCGCAGTGCACCGGCGGCCGCCGGGTAGGCGAGCTTCTTGGCGACGAGCGGGCTGCCCTCCAGGAGCAGCGTGCCGTCGGCGCAACCGAAGGCCGCCCAGCCGTCGCCACTGGTCTCGCCATGGAGGCCGGGGCAGCCCTCGAACCGGTTCACGACCGAGCCGGCCGCGTCGGTCTCGACCACGGCCTCGGGGCGTGCGGACGCACCCGGCGCAGCGCTCACGAGCAGCCCGTCGCCGAACGGCACGCCCACGCCGTGGTGCGGAAACGCGGAGGTGAAGGCGCTCGGAGAGACGCGCCCACCGGCCAGCGCGCTGAGCGCGTAACGCTCGGCCTTGCCGGAGCCGTCGCCGAACACCACGACGTCGTCGCCGACCCCCACCACGTGCGAGGGCTTCGTCGACGCGAGCGCGGCGCCGACGCTGCGCGGCGCCGTCACGTGGCTGTGGGTGTGGTCGTCGTGCGGCTCGGTCCAAGAGCCGCTGTCGAGGAGCTGCACCAGGTTGGCGGCCCCCATCACGGCGGCGACGTGACGGCGGTCGCCCAGGGCGACGAGGCTCGAGGGCGCCGCCGGCAGGGTGGTCGTGAAGAGGCTGCGGCCCGTGGCGGCGTGGTGGACCGCGACCGTGCCCGCGTCGTCGGCGACCGTGAGACGGAGCACGGGCGCGTGGGCCTCCTTGACGACGGGGGCGCCGGGAGCGTTGGTCGCGGCCGATCCAGCGGCCGGGGCGAGGGCGCCGACGGAGGCCGCAAAGGCGAGCACGCCGAGCGCGCGCATGGCGGGGGTGGGTGAGGGGAGCGTGGAAAGCACTCGTCGACCGTATCAACAATGAGAATTGTTCTCAGTGACTAGGGCTCAGCGGCGTGCCCGCAAGGCCGGTGGTGGGGGCGACGCCCGCGTCCTCGGGCGGTCATCGGCCTCGCCGCTCGGGCGCGGTCATCGCCCCGGTCAAGCGTCGAGCGAGTACCTGTGGGTACCTCCGAGTGCGCCGAGTCGGTTGCAGCGCATCGCAACGTCGGCGTAAGTTACACTTCTGCAACTTGAGCGGTTCCGCAGCGGCATTCGCCGTGTGTCGCCGCCGCCGGAGAGGACCGACAGTGCGCACCGCGAGCCCCCCCAAAGACACCTTCGACGACGGCTACCGCAAGATGTTGCGGACCCTGTCCGAAGGCTCGGTCCACGTGCACTTCGACCCGTACGACGACATCGACTGGGACGCGCCCGAGATGGCGTTCGACGCGACCGATCCACGCTGGATCCTGCCGGCCCATCTCGACCCGCTCGGTGCCACCGCCTGGTATCAGGCGCTGCCGACCCAGAAGCAGATCGAGCTCGGCCAGTGGCGCGTGCTCAACGTGATGAAGGTCGGCGCGGCCTTCGAGAGCGCCCTGATCCGCGGCCTCATGCACTACGCGATCGAGCTGCCGAACGGCTCGCCCGAGTTCCGGTACTGCCTCCACGAGATGACGGAGGAGTGCAACCACATCCAGATGTTCCAGGAGCTGATCAACCGCACCGGGATCGACGTCCCCGGCACCCGCAAGCACTTCGGGGTGATGCTGCCGTTCCTCGGCTTCATCGGCGGCTACGACCCGCTTGCCCTGATGATCGGCATCCTCGGCGGCGAAGAGCCGATCGACCACTACCAGAAGCACGCGATCCGCTCGGCGAATCTGCCGACCGCCGTGCAGCGCGTGATGGAGATCCACATCGCCGAGGAGGCCCGCCACATCTCCTTCGCCGTCGCCTTCCTCCAGCTCCGCCTGCCGCAGCTCAACCGGGTCCAGCGGTTCGGGCTCTCGCTGAGTTTCCCGGTCATCATGCGCTGGCTGGCCAACGAGATCATGACGCCGCCGCGCAGCATCGCGAAGCGCTTCGGGATCCCGCGCGAGGTGATGAAGGAGGCGTTCTGGGGTTCCCCGGCCTCGCGCGAGATCCTCACCTCCTACTTCGGCGACATGCGCGCGCTCGCCGAGGAGACCGGCCTGATGAACCGCGTCAGCCGTCGACTGTGGAAGCGCCTCGGCATCGCCGGCGAGCCCAGCCGGTACCGCGGGGAGCCGGAGCGCACGGCCGAGCTGTTCGTCGTCGAGCCCACCGGCGCCCCGGCGCCGAACGCCGCCCGTTAGATGCCGCACGCGGTCACGCAGTCCTGCGTGGGCGACGGCTCCTGCGTGTACGCCTGCCCGGTGAACTGCATCCAGCCGACGCCGGACGATCCGGCCTTCGACCTGGCCGAGATGCTCTTCATCGACCCTGCCACCTGCGTCGACTGCGGCGCCTGCGTGAGCGCGTGCCCGGTCGACGCCATCAAGCCGCACCACGAGCTCGAGGCGGGCGAGAAGGCCTTCCTCCAGCTCAACGCCGCCTACCACCAGGTCCCGCGCAACCGACCGACGCTCGCACCCGTCCGTCCCCGGTTGCGGGTCCGCGACTTCGGGATCCCACTCGACGTGGCCATCGTCGGCTCGGGCCCGGCGGCGATGTACGCGGCCGAGGAGCTGCTCACGATCCCGGGCGCGCGCGTCACGGTCTACGAGCGGCTCGAGCGCCCCAACGGTCTCGTCCGCAGCGGCGTCGCTCCCGATCACCGCCGCACCCGACGGGTGAGCGGTCAGCTCGAGCGGATCCGCCGCCATCCGCGCCTGGCGATGCGCCTCGGCGTCGAGATCGGCGCCGACCTCACCCACGACGACCTCCTCGTGCAGCACCACGCGGTGATCTACGCCGTGGGCGCAAGCACCGACCGTCGCCTCGAGATCCCCGGCGCCGAGCTCCCGGGCGTCGCCTCGGCCACGTCTTTCGTCGGGTGGTACAACGGCCATCCCGACCATGCGGGCCATGCCTTCGACCTGTCGCAGCGTCGCGTCGCGGTGATCGGCAACGGCAACGTCGCGCTCGACGTGGCCCGCATGCTCACCGTCGATCCCGAGACCCTCGTCGACTCCGAGATCGCGCCGCCTGCGCTCGCCGCGCTTCGCAGCAGCGCCGTGGAGGAGGTCTCGATCATCGGCCGCCGCGGCGCGGAGTTCTCCTCGTTCACGCTCCCGGAGCTCATCGGCCTCACGACGACGTCGAACCTGAACGTCGTGGTCGACCCCGCCGAACTCCCCATGGACGCCGCAGCCGATGACGCCAAGCTCGCCCTCCTGCGCAGCCTGCCGTCCGAGCCCGGCCCGACGGGTCGCACGATCCGCCTGCGCTACGGCCTGGCGCCCCAGCGGATCCTGGGCGCCGACCGGGCCGAGGGCCTGGAGTTGGCGGCCACCGACGACGGCGGATCGACGACGATCGAAGCCGGCCTGGTGCTGACCGCGATCGGCTACCGCGGCCTTCCGGTCCCGGCGCTGCCGTACGACGCCTCGCGCGGCACGGTGCCCAACGACGCCGGTCGCGTGACCGGCGACGACGGCGCCCCGATGCCCGGCACCTACGTCGCCGGCTGGATCAAGCGCGGCCCGACGGGCTTCATCGGCACCAACAAGCGCTGCGCCCAGGACACGGTCGCCGAGCTCGTCGAGGACCACAACGCGGGCCGGCTCAGCACGGCCCGCGCAGCGGTCACCTGAGCGCTATCGGCGCAGCGTGATCGGCTGGTCGCCGTCGAACTGCGTGATGGCGGCGAGCTCCTTCACACGCTCGATGATCTCCGGACCGGTGAGGCGCGCGACGCGCTCGGTGCCGAACTCCTCGACGTTGAAGGAGGCGACGGCCGTGCCGTAGGCCATGGCACGACGGAGCACCTCGAGGGTGATCGGGCGCTCGGGATGCGCGGCGATGTAGCCAACGAAGCCGCCGGCGAACGAGTCGCCCGCGCCGGTCGGGTCGGAGACCTCGTGGAGCGGGAAGGCGGGAACCCAGAAGCTCCCCTCCTTCGTGATCACGCCGGCGCCGTACTTGCCCTGCTTGGCGACGACGATCGACGGGCCCATCTCGAGCAGCGCCCGGGCGGCCGACACGATCGTGCCCTCGCCCGTGAGCATCTCGATCTCCTCGTCGTTGAGGATGATGCAGTCGACCTTGGCGATCACCTTCAGGAGGTCGTCCTTGGCGATGTTGATCCAGAGGTCCATCGAGTCGACGGCCGTGAAGGTGGCCTGCTCGCACTGCTCGAGCACGCTGAGCTGGATCGCCGGGACGATGTTCGCGAGGAAGAGCGTCTCGGCGTTCTTCGAAGCCTCCGAGAGCTTCGGCTCGAAGGTCTCGAACACGTTGAGCTGCGTGTCGAGCGTGTCGCGCGAGTTCATGTTGTCGTGGTAGCGGCCGGACCAGAAGAAGGTCTTGCCACCGGCGACGTGCTCGATGTCGGTCGTGTCGATCTTGTGCGCCGTGAGGACGGCCTCGTCCTCCGCGGAGAAGTCGTCGCCGACGACGCCGACCACGTTCACGTGATCGAAGAAGCTCGCGGCGAGGGCGAAATGGGTGGCGGCGCCGCCGAGCATCCGGTCGCGCTTGGCGGACGGAGTTTCGACGGCGTCGAAAGCGACGGATCCAACGACGGTAAGGCTCATACGCGGCGGACCCTACCGGCGCCCGGCGGCCGTTGCGGCTCCGTCCGCCGAGACCCATAGCGTCGGCCGGGCACCCTGGGCTACGCTGCGAACCGTCGGTTCGAGGGCCGTTTCACCCCGCTCGCCCGTCTCCCTTTGCTCGACCTGATCCACGCCTGGCTCCTCTTCCCGGTCGTCATGGTCCTGCTGTGCGCGGGCATCGGCCTCCTGATCGAGAGGGTTGCCGGCGAGACCGTGCCGGGAATCCTCGTGTTGCCGCTCGGGCTCGCGGGCCTCGTCTCGGTCGCGGCCTTCACCACCTACGCATCAGCGACGGCGCCCGCCACGCCCGTCGTCGTCGGTCTGCTGGCCCTGGTCGGCCTGGTCCTCGGCCGCCGCGCGCATCGCCCGGCCCTGACGCCGTCACTCACGATGATCGCGGTCCTCCTGGCGTTCGGCGCTCCGGTGCTGCTCTCCGGCGAGGCGGGGTTCGCGGGCTACCTGCGCCTCGACGACACCGCCACGTGGCTCGCGTTCTCCGACCAGGTCATGTCGGCCGGTCGCTCCCTCGACGACCTCCCGAGCGCGACCTTCCTCCAGCTCATGAAGGCGAACGTGTCGATCGGCTACCCGCTCGGCGGCTTCACGGCGCTCGGCTCCGGCAGCCGGTTGGCCGGTCTCGACGCGGCCTGGGCCTTTGCGCCGTACCTCGCCTTCTCCGGGGCGCTCGTGGCCGCGGGCCTGTGGTCGATCGTCACGCCGGTGATCCCCTCCACGCGCGTGCGGGCGCTCGTGGTCTTCGCGGCCGCCCAGCCCGCACTGCTCTTCTCCTACGTGCAGTGGGGTGGCATCAAGGAGATCTCGATCGCGGGCATCCTGCTGG
>JAURVW010001036.1 GCA_030655275.1 Solirubrobacteraceae bacterium | reverse complement strand
AGATCGGCAAGGCCACGAAGACCTCCGGCGCCACCGCCGGCACGAGCCCGCTCGGCGGCTACGACGCCCAGCAGATCGTCGACGCGATGGATCTCGACGCCGGCACCTGGGTGAAGGATCCGAAGGTCGAGGACGGCGGCGAGATCGACGGCGTCGCGACGCAGAAGGTCTCCGGCGAGGTCGACGCGAAGTCGGTCATCGCCGACATCACCGACGGCCTGCGCAAGCTGCCCGCCGCGGTGCCGAACCTCCCGGGCGTCAAGCAGCTCGAGGACGTCTCGGGTGCCTCCGACGCCGACGTGAAGGAGCTCGAGGACGCGATCACGAAGCTCGACCTCGCCGTTTGGGTCGGCAAGGACGACAAGGTCCAGCGCCGCATGACGCTCGACATCGGCATCGACACGAAGGAGGACGGCGAGCCGATCAAGGCCGACGTCCTCATCGACGTGACCACCACGAAGCTCAACCAGCCCCAGGGGATCGCGGCTCCGAAGGACACGCAGCCGATCACGGATCTGATCCTCAAGCTGCAGAGCCAGTTCGGCGCGCTCTTCGGCGGTGCCGGTGGCGCCATGGGCGGCGGCCCGACCGCCAAGCCCGCGACCGTCGGCTAGCCGACGCCCCTCGTTCCGGGGCGGCTTGGCTGCCCCGGAACGTCGTCTAGGGTGGCTGGCGTGAGCGCCGGACTGTTCGCCCTCCTCGACGACATCGCGGTGTTCGCACGCGCGGCCGCCGCCTCGATCGACGACGTCGGCGCCGCTGCGGGCCGCGCGAGCATGAAGGCCGCAGGCGTCGTCGTCGACGACACGGCCGTCACGCCGCAGTACGTGCAGGGCGTCGCCGCCGAGCGCGAACTTCCGATCGTGAAGAAGATCGCGTTCGGGTCGCTGCGCAACAAGCTGCTGATCATCCTGCCGGTCGCCCTGCTGCTCTCGGAATTCCTCGACTGGGCACTCACGCCGATCCTGATGCTCGGCGGCACCTTTCTCTGCTTCGAGGGCGCCGAGAAGATCCACGGCAAGCTCTCCGGCCACGGTGGCCACGGCGAGGAGACGATGGAGCCCGGTCCGGAGGGCGAGAAGAAGATGGTCTCCGGGGCCATCCGCACGGATCTGATCCTCTCGGCCGAGATCATGGTGATCTCGCTCAACGAGGTCGCCGATGAGCCGCTCGTCTCCCGTGCCGCCATCCTGGTGGTCGTCGCGATCGCGATCACGGTGCTCGTCTACGGCGTCGTCGCGCTCATCGTGAAGATGGACGACATCGGCCTGGCGCTCGCCCAACGCGACTCGCCGGGGGCCAAGAAGGTCGGCACCGGTCTCGTGCGCTTCATGCCCAAGCTGCTCACCGGCATCGCGACCGTGGGCACCGCGGCCATGCTGTGGGTCGGTGGGCACATCCTGCTCGTCGGGCTCGACGATCTCGGGTTCCACCCGCCCTACGAGTTCGTGCACCACATCGAGCACGACGTCCACGAGGCGCTCGGCGCCATCGGTGGCCTTGCCGGCTGGCTCGTCAACACGATCGCGTCGGCGATCATCGGTCTGGCCGTGGGCATGCTCGTCGTGTTCGCGATGATGAAGCTGCCGTTCGGCCACGGCGGCGGCGACGCCGGCCACGGTGGCCACGGCGAGGAGACGATGGAGCCCGGTCCGGAGGGCGAGAAGAAG
>JAURVW010001015.1 GCA_030655275.1 Solirubrobacteraceae bacterium | reverse complement strand
AAGATTGGAATTTCGCAGCGCTCATCGCAGTGACTCCCGAACGTTGAAACACGAATCGGCGGTGACGATAAACGCGGGCTCCGGGTCGCGACAAGCGCGTGTCGCGTCGAAGAATCGTGTCACGCGGCGGTCACGCGCGGCTCCGAAAATCTTGCGCCCCGGTGCGCGCTCAGGCTACTTCCGCGCCTTCGGCGCCACCGTTTGCGCTTCCGCTTCGGCTTCCACGACCTTCGGCCGGCCGGTCTTGAGGCTCGGCACCTTGTCGAGCGCAGCGAGGAAGGCCTTGTCGTTCAGCGCCTCGAGCGCCTTGATGCCGGCGCGCAGCAACTCGCTCTTCTTGACCGGGCGCTTCAGGCTCGCACCGCGTTGCTTCAGCGCTTCGAGCACCGCGTACTCCGGCTTCGGAATCGTGAAGCTGTCGCGCACCAGCTTCGCCTTTGGCTCGGCTGCGGGCGGGGTGGCAACCGCGGGCTTCTTCTTCGGCGCCGGCCTTGCCGCCTTCTCGGCCACCGCTGCCCGCTTCGCGGCAGGTTGGGCGGCCGACTTCGCGGCGGGCGACTTGGGCGTGGACTTGGCGGGCATGTGATTCTCCGGACGGCGATATCGTATAAACAGTTTATATCAGGATCGAAATCGCACCACCTTGCGGCCGGCCGTGCGGAACCTCGCGTTTCCCGGGGTGCGCCGAGAACGAACATACGGTATACACCGTTTATACCGTAGACGAGTCCAACTTCGGACTTCGGCACGGCTTCACCTGGAGGATCGCCATGCGCCCCAACCAAGCCCCTTCCGCCGAGATGCTGCATTCGGTCGGTGCCCTGATGGACACCTCGTTCCTGCGCGCGGCCGTCGCCGATGCCAACGGCAGCGCGCGTGCCACGCTGGCGCCGGTGTCGATCGTCTCGCGCTTCGCCGCCTGGGTCAGCGCCGCGATCGCCCGCCGCGCCCTGCCCCGCCGGTGAAGCTCGACGTCGTCGCCGAGGTCCGGCGCCACAACGCCGGCCGTGAACCCGAACGCCTGGCGCTCAAGTACCGCGCCATGCGGGCGAGCCCGTTCGCTTTCCTGCGCGGCAGTTGCCACCTGTTCTACGCCCGCATGGCACGAGGCGGCGTGCACAAGCGGGCGCCCTCGGGCTGGATCTGCGGCGACCTGCATTTCGAGAACTTCGGCAGCTTCCAGGGCGACAACGGCCTCGCCTATTTCGACATCACCGACTTCGACGAGTCCGCGCTCGCGCCCGTCACCTGGGACCTGGCGCGCTTCCTGGCGAGCGTCGAGGTCGGGGCGAAGGCGCTGCAGGTCGACGCGGCCGGGGCCGAG
>JAURVW010001012.1 GCA_030655275.1 Solirubrobacteraceae bacterium | reverse complement strand
GGCCGATCATGTACCGGCTGAGCCGTCGGCCGGCCCTGTTCGCGCTCGTCTCGCTGCTCTACAACCCGTTCACGACGACGGGACCGGCGCTGCTGCGGACGCGCGAGACGGCCGAGTCCGGGGGCTTCCACGAGGGCATGGCCTACTTCGAGGACTGGTCGCTGTCGATCGCGCTGGCGGTGCGCGGGCGCGTCAGGATGCTGAGCGACGAAGGTCGGCACTACCGGCTCCACGGGGACTCCCTGAGCCTGGGGCACCTCGACAGCCCGGACCAGACCGCGTGGTTCCGCGGGCTCCGCGAGCGGGCCCGCGAGGACCCGGCGACACCCCGTTGGCTGCGGGCCTGCCTCCCGTTGGTCCGGCTGCACCACGAGCTCCGGGTCCGCCGACGCGTGCGGGCGTCGAAGGGTCAGGGTCTCTACGCGTCGGTGCTGAGCCAGAACGAGGGCGGGCCGCCGCCGGCCTCCGGATGAGCGGCCGTGCGGCCGACGGCCGCGGGCGGCCGACCGGCGTTCCGAGCGTCCCCCGTTCAGGAGGACGAGGACCCGACGGCGCGGGAGAACGACGACTCGCGCATCGGCTCGACCACTCCCCGCTTGACGACGGAGTTCGGCGGCACGTCCTTCGTGACGAAGGACAGCGCCCCGACCACCGAGCCCTCGCCGATCGTCAGGTTGCCGATGATGACGGCGCCCGGGTAGATGTGGACGCGGTCGCCGATCACCGGCGCGCGGCCGTGGGCGTCGCCGCCGATCGACACGTTGTGGGCGATCTCGACGTCGGTGCCGATCCGGACCTTCGGCCCGATCAGGATCCCCACCGGGTGCGGCAGGGTCAGACCCGGGCCGATCTCGTACCGCCCGGTGAAGTCCATCGCGTGCTTGGCCATGAGGACGTGGCGCCAGAACCAGCCGAGCGCCGCGGGGCCCCGGTTGGCGAGACGCAGGATCAGGACCGCCTGCAGCGAGGGGTTCGTGATGAGCCGGGGCAGGAACGCCAGCCGGCGACGCCGGCGGGACTCGCCCTTCGGGCGGCAGAACGCCGCGTAGTCGGCTCGGAAGAGGTCGAGGAGCGTCGGCTCCATGAGCGTCATGCCGTCCTTTCGGGGGGCCGTGGAGCGGCGGAGTATAGGGTCGCGGACGCGCCCGTCCCCACTTTTCGGGCGGGCAGGGCGCTGCTACCGTTCCGCGCGCCGACCACCCGGCCGGCCCCTCGCAGGATGCCCATGCGCGCGCTCAGGACCCGGACCCGATGAGCACCCCCGCCGTCGCCGCACGCCGGCTCCG
>JAURVW010001009.1 GCA_030655275.1 Solirubrobacteraceae bacterium | reverse complement strand
ACAGCATCCAGAGATCAGAAATTGCTCTCATCCATTCTCAAAGAGCTTCAGGACGAAGCTGATGAGGGGGAGTATCTATTCAGGCAGGGAACAGCGAGTACAACATTAGCGGATAACATAATTGACGTAATAGCGATTACCGGCTTTCCAGTAAGGGGGTATATAATAAAAAATGATGGTGCGAACACAATACAGGTCGGGCATAATATCACGCCGAGCAGCATCGATTCAAATATCCAGACCGCTGCTGCGAGATTTTATCCTATATTTGTAGGTGAAGATCACAAGGAAATGTTTAACAGGAAGGTAATTAACAACATTTACATAAGGACTTCTACCGGGACTTCTCCATACAGGCTGTGGTTGCTATGGTAGATGGATCAATATTTGGAGGGATTATACCCGACTATCTCACAGCGATAGCAGAAGGCAGGATTCCAAACTATAGCCAGTTCACGAAGTTTGCGTTTAATACCCTTATACTTCCAGGTGCCTTAATGATTTTAAGCAACAACCTTGCCATAGTGCAGCCAGCCACGGGACGGCAGATGTCGATTGTATCTACATCAGCTTCTGATTCCGCAGCAGGCACTGGGGTTCGTAAGGTACTTCTCCAGTACTGGGATTCTAGCTGGAATTTCAGGCAGGAAGTTTTAACGATGAACGGGGCAACTGCTGTTAATACTGCTGGTACTGACATATTCAGGATAGAAGAACTGTTTGGAATATCCAGGGGTTCAAACTTAACAGCAGTCGGCACAATCACAGTGAGCGATGTACCAGTATCAACCAATATTTATGCCCAGATAGACGTAAACAGGGCAAAATTTGAAAGGTGCCTGCATTACGTTGCTTCCGGCAAGATAGGTATAATGACAGGAGTAGTGGCGTCAGCGAGAACGTCGGGCGGGGTGACTTTTGTGATTATCAGGGATTTTGATTTCTCATCGCTTGGGGGAGATTCAAGAATGCCTGTTGGAGTAGGGCAGCTATAACATTCAGGCGGAGGCACCGCATTTGTTCCGATATCCCCTCCATTATTCATTGACAACAGGAACAGCAGCCAAGCGTTAGCATTTGCAGTTACAGTCGCGGCAACTACGGCTACAAACCAGGACGGTTCAGCCGCGTTTAACGTTTATGAATTTACACCAGCATATTGAGGAAAAGTTATGACAACATCCGGAATACTGCCGATAGTAACCAATGTGCAATACCTCGACGCAATA
>JAURVW010001000.1 GCA_030655275.1 Solirubrobacteraceae bacterium | reverse complement strand
GATTGATGCCACTCTCGCCCACCTTGAGCGTCGTGCTATTCACTTCTGTGAAAACCATCGGTGGCGCAATAGATGCAATGAGCGTTCGCGTGTCAGTAGAGCGCGCAATGCGGCGATGCAGCCAGCGATAACTCTGGTAGTCCATGGCTTGCCCAGTGTCAGGCGTTCTTCCGAGTAACACCTTGCGCCCCTCGGACTCCTCAATCCAGAAGCCGGAGTGCTCCGCGGTATTTTCAAACTGGTTGAACATGCGCCCGGTGAAAAGCGGCAGGCGCCCCCCCAAGCCAGGTTCGGTCTTGAAAAGCCCCGTTTTTCCGTCATTGGACATATGGAACTCGTTCGTGAGTTTGAGATTCCAGACTCCCTCAAGCTTCCTGCCAAGCGCCGGAAACTCCAACATCTTGTTGACAATCGTCACGTCCGTGGCGCTGCGGAACTCAAGCACCGAGCGAGTTTCTGCGTTCATCGCGCCGATCAGCGCTGCAGACAACTCGATGAAGTTATCGGCGTTCTCCACGAAGTTGGTGAAGTCATCCGCTGCAATAGCTTCCCGAGGGTTGATGCGGAAGGTGGCTCGCAGTGACTGCGTGCTGCCACCTTTGACAAAGTTCAAGAACAAGAGGCCAAACGAGTGATGCACCTCTTCGAAAATGAACTTCTCGTTGGACAAGGAAATCATGGAGTCGACCTGCGTGTGATCGAACAACATACTGCGCAGGCCGGTAGCGCCCAAGTCCTTGTAAATCCCATTGGGGATAACGATGCCGCAGTGTCCCCCGTCGCGCAACAGCGCAAAGCAGCGCTCGGTGAAAAGCTTGTAGAGGTTGATGTCGGAGCCTGTGCGCTTGCCACTTACTACGGCCGACTGGTACTGGTAGTCGGACGCGCTGCGGAAATAAGCGCTCATGTGCGGGAAGCGGCTTTGGTATGCCAGCCAGCCAGCGCGGATGTCCTTGTCCCGCAGAAGGTGGGCCTGCTCGACCTCGAACTCTTGGACGGACATGTTCTTTTTGCTG
>JAURVW010000999.1 GCA_030655275.1 Solirubrobacteraceae bacterium | reverse complement strand
GGCGTACTCGTCGCCCGGTTGAAGTTTGAACTGGCCGCCGTTGATGGTGTAGACGACGCGGTTCGTGAGCATGATCCGTCGACCGACGTCCCCCGGCTCCAGACGGAGGGTCGGACAGAACCCGCGGATCACGCAGTCCCCGACGGACGTGTCGTACCCGATGTAGCCGCACGCCAGCCAGCGATAGTCGTCGAAGCTGGCCGGGATCCCGACCGGTGGCCGCGCCGCGGTCAGTTCCGAACCGACGGCGAGCGTGCCTGCGATGGAGAGCGGCGCCCCGGCCGGCTGGAGCATCGCGTGCTCACAGTCCTGGAGGATCGGCGTGAACCAGGGTGAGCGCTGACCGACCGTGTCGTTGCCGTCCCCGCACGAGGCAGGGGCGTCCTGCACCTCGAGGTCGTACCCGTTGCGTGCGGCGTTCGGGCTGATGGTGCGGTCCGAGTTGCCCTCGTAATTGTCGGCCAGGAGCAGATCATCGCCCCCGCCTCCGATCAGCGTGTCGCGCTGGCCGTCGCCCTCGATCCAGTCCGGGCCGTCGCCGCCGTCGATCCAGTCCTCGCCCTTGCCGCCGAAGCCATCGTCCCCGCCGTCTCCTAGCTCGAGCCGGTCGTTGCCGTCGTTGCCCTGGGCATAGTCGTCGCCCTCGTGGAGCCGGATCACGTCGTCGTACGGCGATCCCATCACCAGGTCGGTTCCGGAACTCCCCACGACCTCGACCGGTCCGGGGGAGCCCGTGGCGTCCGTCCACCCGGCTCCGGGTGTCAGCTCGATCCGGATCGGCTGGGAAGACGCCCCCGCACGAGACGATGACGTTCGCGCGGTTCCGGGCGCGGGCGGTTCGGACCGACGGCACGACACCGCCTCGTCGGCCTGCGTCGGTGCAGTGCAGCGACCGGCCGCATCATCGGCGATGTCGATGCTGCGACCTGCTCGCTCGGACACGGTGACGACCCCGCCGGACCCACCGATGGAGACAGATCCGCCTTCGCCGACCCGGATGACGAGCTGCGGACCGCCCGGCGCGGCGGCGAGGTCGACGACGGCAGCCGGGCCGGCCTCCGCCGAAGCAGCGACCGGAGTACCCGTCGCCGCGAGTGCCGTGAGCACCGCGCCGAGGCCAACGAGACGGGAGCCGCGACGCATGGGCCGAAGGTACACAACGGCGCGAAGCGCGTCAGCCCCGTCGAGGGGACAACGCTGGTCGAGGGGTACGAGCGCCGCAACCGGCGACGAGGAACACCGGCAAGGCGCCAGGTCGCCCGGGCCGACAGGCGGAGGGTCCCTCCACTTGTAGCCTCACCGCCATGTCTTCCGACGCAGCTCCTACCGCTGCTCCCAACCGTTGGGCCGTGCTCG
Organism: Solirubrobacteraceae bacterium; assembly: GCA_030655275.1. Classification (GTDB taxonomy): domain Bacteria; phylum Actinomycetota; class Thermoleophilia; order Solirubrobacterales; family Solirubrobacteraceae; genus JAGIBJ01. The sequence continues at coordinate 1,662 of JAURVW010000999.1, read as the reverse complement.
GCCTGATCGCCGTCGCGCAGCTCATGGTCGTCCTCGACGCGACCATCGTGAACATCGCCCTCCCGTCGGCGCAGGCCGACCTCGGATTCTCTCCCGAGAACCGTCAGTGGGTGGTCACCGCCTACGCACTGGCCTTCGGCAGCCTGCTGCTCATCGGCGGCAAGATCGGCGATCTCTTCGGTCGCAAGTGGACCTTCATCGGCGGCCTGATCGGGTTTGCGGTCGCCTCGGTCCTCGGTGGCCTCGCACCCTCGTTCGGCGTGCTCGTCGCGGCCCGCGCCCTGCAGGGCGTCTTCGGCGCGCTGCTCGCGCCGTCGGCCCTGTCGCTCCTCACGGTCACCTTCGCCGACTCGCCGGATCGCCCGAAGGCGTTCGGCATCTTCGCCGCGGTCGCGACGGCCGGCGCGTCCGTCGGCCTGCTGCTCGGCGGGGTGCTCACCGACGGTCTCTCGTGGCGCTGGTGCCTCTACGTGAACCTCGCGATCGCGATCCCGGCGGCCATCGCGGCCCTCAAGCTGATCGAGAACGAGGGCCATCCGGCCCGGCCGCGGATCGACTGGCTCGGCGCCGTCCTCGCGTTCACCGGCCTCTTCGGCATCGTCTACGGCTTCTCGGAGGCCGAGCGCAACTCCTGGGAGGCGACGAGGACGATCGGGTCGCTCGTCGCCGGCGTCGTGCTGCTCATGCTCTTCGTGCTCACGCAGAGCAAGGTCAAGAGCCCGCTGCTGCCCCTCCACATCGTGCGGAACCGCGCGCGCGGCGGCGCCTACGCGTCGATCGTCGTCGCCGCCTCGGGCATGTTCGCCGTGTTCCTCTTCCTCACGTTCTACATGCAGGAGAACCTCGGCTATTCGCCGCTGCGGACCGGCGTCGGATTCCTGCCGATGACCGTGGCGATCTTCATCATGGCCCCGACGATCCAGACGAAGATCCTGCCGAAGGTGGGGGTCCGGCCGATCATCGTCACCGGCATGACGCTCGGGCTGCTCTCCATGCTGCTCTTCTTCACGCGCCTGGAGCCGACGTCGACCTACGCGGGCACCCTGCTCCCGGGGCTGCTCATGCTGGGCGTCGGCATGCCGTGCGTCTTCGCTCCGTCCTTCGCGACGGCCACGCTCGGGGTGGACCGCCAGGACGCGGGCGTCGCCTCGGCGATGGTCAACACCTCCCAGCAGGTCGGCGGCGCGGTCGGGACGGCCATCCTCTCGACGATCTTCACGCACGCCACGGCCTCGTACGTCACGAGCCACGCGCAGACGGCGACCTCGGCCGCCGATGCCGCCGTCCACGGCTACACCGCGGCGTTCACCTTCGCCGCCGTGCTCTTCGGGTTCGGCCTCGTGATCGCGGCGACCGTGCTGCCGAAGCGGATCGTGCCGTCGCCGCCGGTCGTCGCGAAGCCGGCGCCTCAGCCCGCGTAGGCCCTCGGGGCCTCAGCCGCGGTCGATCGTTCGCGATTCGAGCTCGCGGAGCAGGCGCTGAACCTTGCGGTGGTGGTCGATCCCAAAGTCGATGATCGGGTTGATGAGGCCGCGGTACCACGCCCATCCGAGATAGAGGCGCGGGTAGATGATCCGCGGTGCGCGGCGCTCGATGCCTCGCACGGCGGCCGCGACGAGGTCGGCGACCGGGACGATCTTGCCGAGCGGCCCCGGAAAGCCG
>JAURVW010000970.1 GCA_030655275.1 Solirubrobacteraceae bacterium | reverse complement strand
CGCCGATCTCGGCGTAGACCGAGCGAGCGGGCCCGAGCAGCAGGAGCGCCGGGTCGATCAGGAGCGGTCCGAGGTCGAGCAGCTGCCCACCACCGTCGCGCGGATCGCCGCCTTCACGCCAGCCGTCCTTGATCTGGGGGCGGAACCGGATGAACCGCGACGTGAGGCGGATCACCGTCCCGAGCGCGCCGGAGTCGATGAGCCGCTTCGCGGTGAGGAAGTCGCCGTCCCAGCGGCGGTTCTGGAAGACGGTGAGCTTTGCGCCGGCGGCATCGAGATCGGCGAGGAGCACCTCGACCTCGTGCAACGACGTGGCGAGCGGCTTGTCGACGATCACTGGCACGCCTCGGGCGATCGCCTCGTGCGCGTAGGAGACGTGGAAGCGGTTCGGGGTCGCGACGACGACCACGTCGGCGTCCCAGGCCTGCGCGGCGTCGGCGGTGATCGTCGCCTCCGGGTAGCGCTGCGCGGCCGCGGCGGCGCGCTCCGCGTTGCCGGTCACGATCGTCGCCAGTTCCAGACCGGCCGTGGCCGCGATGAACGGTGCGTGGAACGCCTCCCCGGCGAGGCCGTACCCGAGCAGCGCGACCCTCATCGCAGGGCGGGCGGACCGGGGAGCGACACCATGCCGCGAGCCTAGCCGCACGCCCGCTACCGTCCTGCGCCATGGACGTGACCGACGCCCCCGAGTTCTCGATCACCTGCGACCTGCGCTGGTCGGACTTCGACCGGCTCGGGCACCTCAACCAGGCCGTCTACCACGTGCTCGCGGAGGTCTCCCGCACCGCCTGGATGGAGACGGTGCGGCCGGCCGAGCTCGAGCGCTGGGAGGCCTTCGTGCTCGCGCGCGTGGAGATGGACTACCGCCGAGAGGTCGACTCCACCCACAAAGGGGTGCTGGCCACCACGCAGATCACGCGGATCGGGAACTCGAGCATCGCCTGTCGCCAGGAGATCCGACACCTCGACGGCACCGTCGCCGCCGAGGCCCACTGCGTGATGGTCGGTTGGGACGCGAAGGCCCGCGGCAAGCGCGTCTTCGGCGAGGTCGAGCGCGAGGCCTTCCTCCGCTGACCCGCGTAGGCTCCGGAGCCGTGACCGACGCCCCTGCCGCCACCGCCAGCGACGCGCCCCGCTCCCTGCGCCTCATCGACGGCAGCTCGCTCGTCTACCGCGCGTTCTTCGCCCTCCCGGAGTCGATCGCGACCTCCACCGGCGAGCCGACGAACGCGATCTTCGGCTTCGCCTCGATGCTCGTGAAGTTGATCTCCGAGCATGGCGACGAGCCCACCGTCGTCGTCTGGGATCGTGGCCACTCCGGGCGCAAGGAGGTCCACGCCGAATACAAGGCGGGGCGTTCCAGCAGGCCGGACCTCCTCAAGGAGCAGTGGGAACACATCCCCGAGATGGTCGAGGCGCTCGGTTACCGCAACCTCGCGATGGCCGGCTACGAGGCCGACGACGTGATCGCCTCCTTGGCCGATGTCGCTCGAGCCGCCGGGATCCGGACGACGATCGTCACCGGCGACCGCGACGCCTTCCAGCTCGTCGACGACGGCCTCGTGACCGTGCTCGCCACCGGCCGCGGCATCACCGACACGAAGCGCTACGACGCCGCCGCGGTGCTCGAGCGCTACGGCGTCGGCCCCGAGCTGATCCCCGACCTCTGGGGACTCAAGGGCGACACGTCCGACAACATCCCCGGCGTTCCGGGCATCGGCGACAAGACCGCCTCCTCGCTGCTGCAGCAGTTCGGTTCGCTCGAGAACGTGCTAGAGAACATCGACCAGGTCTCCGGTGCCAAGCGCAAGGAGAACCTCACGAACCACGCCGACGACGCGCGGATCTCCAAGCAGCTCGCGACGATGCACCGCGACCTCGACACGGGCGTCGTGCTCGAGGACGTGCTGAACGTCGGCGACCGTGGCCG
>JAURVW010000967.1 GCA_030655275.1 Solirubrobacteraceae bacterium | reverse complement strand
CCGCGGGGGTTGGCGGATGCGCGCGACCGCATCACGATGGAGGAACGAGCCGCGCAGCGTCGACCGGGCGCGGGAAACTCCAGCGAACGGACCAGTCATGAAGAAGATCCTCCTCATCGCCGCCTTCGGCCTCGGCTACGTGCTCGGAGCGCGCGCCGGGCGCAAGCGCTACGAGAACATCCGCGAGAAGGCCCAGCAGTTCTGGAACGACGAGCACGTGCAGTCGGCCGTGCACGGGGCCGGCGAGCTGGTGGAGAGCGCCGTCGACAAGGTCGGTGACAAAGCCGGCGACCTCATCGGCAAGGCCCGCGGAAACCGCTGAGCGGGCATCCGGTGGCGAAGAAGACGACGAAGGGCTCGGCGCGCGAGTCGGACACCCTGAGCGTGCCCGGCGCGGTCGCCGAGATGGCGCGTGGCTACGCGACCGCGAAGGCGCTGCGGCCTGACCCGCACGCCTCCGACGCCGAGAAGGCCGCCGCGGAGAAGGAGGCGCCGCCCGCGCGCAGCCGGACGGAGCTGAAGGCCGACATCGCGGCCACGCGTGCCCAGCTGGCCGATGTGGTCGACCAGATCGAGAGCCACCTCGACGTGCCCACTCGGGCGAAGGAGATCGCGGGCGATTTCCGCGCCGACCCGATCGCCGCGGCGCAGCAGCACAAGCGCACCGCCGGAGTGGCGGTGGTGGCTGTGGCCGGTCTCGTCACGGCAGCCGTGCTGATCGTTCGCGGGCTGCGCCGGTAGTCGGTCCGGCGGCGGTCGTCAGGCCGCCGCCGGGGCCTGCTTCGCAGCTGCCGCTGCGGCCGCTTTCTCCTCACGCTTCCGGCGCTTCTTGCGCTCACGCGGTGACGGCGGCTCGGGCGCCGGCTCCCGGTTCCAGACCTTGACGATGGCCCAGCCCACAGCGGCGATCGGCACCGCGAGCACCGCCCCGATGATGCCGCCGAGGATGGTGCCCGCCGTCAGCGCCACCAGGATGACGAGCGGGTGCAGCTTCAGCGACTGCGCCATCACCACCGGCTGCAGGAAGTTGCCCTCGAGCTGGTTCACGCCGATCACGATGGCCACCACGATGAGCGCCACGACCGGCCCGCTCGCCACCAGGGCGACGAGAGCGGCGAGCACACCGGCGAGGGTCGCACCGATCAGCGGGATGAAGGCGCCGATGAACACGATGATCGCCAGCGGCAGCGCGAGCGGCACCTGCAGGATGGCGAGGCCGACCCCGATCGCCACGGCGTCGACGAACGCGACGGTCGCGGTGCCGCGCACGTAGCCGCCGAGCACCCGCACCGTGGTGGCGCCGATGCGGCGCCCGCGCTGCAGGCGGTGGCCGGTGAACGGCCGCAGGAAGAACGACCAGATGGCCGGTCCGTCCTTCAGGAAGAAGAACAGGATGACCACGGCGAGCACCGCCCCCGTGATGACCTCGCCGGCCGCGGAGACGCCCGCGAGCGCGCCGGAGCCGAACTGGCTGC
>JAURVW010000379.1 GCA_030655275.1 Solirubrobacteraceae bacterium | reverse complement strand
AGCGACCCGTTCATCGACGACGGCAGAGCGACGGCCGGGTCGGCGCCGGCCTGCGGTGTCACGAAGGCGCCCGAGACGATCGCGGCGCCGGGGTAGCCCACGCGATCCGCCGGATCGCGCTGCTCGTGGAGGTACTCGACGCTCGGAGGGGTGACCGCCGCGCTCTGGGTGGGGTTCGCGCCGGCGACGCCACCGGCCGCCAGCCGCTCGCAACTCGTGCGCGAGCCCACCGGCGTGAGCTCCGGGCCGCCCCAGCCCGTGCGCACCGCGCTCGAGGCCGCTGGATCGCTGAAGGGCTTGTTCCAGGTGGTGCCCTCCCAGCAGGGCCAGCCGAGGTTCTGGCCGGGATGCGTGACGGTGAGGCGCTCCATCGTGCCGTTGCCCACGTCGCCGACGGCCAGCACGGGGTCGTTCCCGCTCCCGCCGTCGGACGGCAGCAGCGTGAAGCGGAACGCGTTGCGCATGCCGCGAGCCCAGATCTTGGTGCAGGTGCGGGTGAGGTCGGTCTCCTCGGGGCAGAACGGATGCCCGGGGACGCCGCGGCCGTCGCGGTCGATGTGGATCACCTTGCCGGCGAGGCTCTCGAGGTTGTAGGCGCGCATCGAGGCGACGGAGACGAACTGGTACGGGCTCGCGTCGCCGTTCGTGAGGAAGAGCGTGCCGTCGGGGGCGGAGGCGATCGCGCCGAGGCCGTGGGTGTCGGAGTCCGACGGGAGGCAGTCGTAGCCGCCGTCGGCGCGCGTGGTGAGGTCGCCGTCCGGGTAGCGGTTGGCCTCCGTGAACCAGGCGACGCGCGTGCCCGAGGTGCCGACGTTGCCGTTCTCGTCCGGCTCGAACTTCACGTCGACGCCGTTCGGGGCCGCGTCCGTCTCACCCGAGGCCGCCGCCTCGCCCTTCGTGAAGGGCTTGCAGGCGCTGTTGGGATCGGCCGGCGCGTCCTTGCCGAGGATCGTGGTGAGGTCGGAGGCCGAGGCTGCGCCGGAGGCCGGGACGGCGATTTTCACGACGGCGCCGGTGCGGCGGATCCCGTTCGGGTTGCCGCGCGGCGCGTCCTCGACGAAGTCGGTCGTGCCGCGGGTGAAGATCGCGTAGAGGTAGCGCTGGCCCGTGGCGAAGGAGGAGTCGAGCGTGATGCCGACGAGGCCGCGGTCGAACTCGCGGGTGGTCTGGAAGCGGTAGATCGTCTGCGGGCGCAGGTCGTACACCGGATTGGCGGTGGTCCAGCCAGCGGCGCGCTTGTAGCGCGAGATCAGCCCGGTGTGGTGGGCGACGTACACGTCGCCGTTCGGCGCGACCTGGAAGTCGGTCGCCCAGTCGACGCCCGGGATGACGGGCTCATCGGTGAGCGGATCGCCGGCCGCGGTCGCCACCGTGGGGGCAGACAGCACGCACGCGAGCAACATGAGCAGCGCCGCGCGGAGAACGCGGCCGTGAACACCAAGGGGACGCATTCGCGGCCGACCGTACCAAGACGCCGAAGATCCGTCGAAGGTCGGCTGGGCAACGTGGCGCGTCGCATCGGCTCGCAACGCTCGTGGCCGACCCCGCTCGGCCGGTCCGATCCGAAAATACCCGCGATGCGGGCGAAAGATCAGGGAGCGAGGCCTCAGGCGGCTGCGACCTCGACGCCGTACGTGCGACCGGACACCGGATCGCGCGAAAAGCGTCGGGGCCCGGACTCGCGGTGGGACGGCAGCATGGTCGTCGGCGAGGAGACGACCGCCGATCCGGCGACCATCCGCTCGGAGTAGGCGGGCGGCAGGCTGGTGCCGAGTGGCGCCAGGGCGGGCGCGGGCTCGGGCAGGAAGACGTTGCGTGGCCCCGTCATCATGAGCGGCACGTCGCCCCGGACCGGGCGGCCGTCCTCGAGACGGGGCAGGTCGGACGTGACCGAGAGGCAGGCCCCGAGCCAGTCGGCACTGGTGCGCAGCGGGCCGATGAGCTCGCGGTCGAGGGCTTCGAGCGACCGACGCAGCGCGCGCTGGCGCAGCAGCGGATCGCGGGGGCCGCGCCGGATGTCGAGCGGTGCCCGGCTCTCGACGACGACGGTCTCCGCGCCCGCGAGCATCATCGCGATGGCCTCACGGCGCAGACGTGCCGGCACCGGATCACGGCGGTCCGCGCGACGGGGGTCGACGGTGATCGTGCGGGCACCGAGCAGCGACGCGACGCCGAGCAGCGTGGAGCCCTCGGCCGCGACCACGACGGTGCGCTCGTCGAGTTGACGCGACGGTAGATACCCGTGCTCGGCGGGTCGCAGGTCGAGGCCCTCGACCTGTGGCAACTCGGGGCGGGCCGCGCCGGCCCCGAGGACGTGGTGGCCCGGCCGCGCATCGACGACCCGGTGGAGCGGGAGGCGACTGCGCAGCGCCTCGATGGCGCGCTCGACGTCGAGCGCAGGTGCGGGGTCGCCCGCGAGGTCGACGACCTCGACGACCGTGCAACCCTCTCCGGCGGAGATCAGGTGCCCGAGCGATTCGGCCGCGACCGCCCCGGGATCGAGGGCGTCGGGTGGGACGGTGCCCAGGAGGGCGGCCGCCGCCGTCGTCTCGCTGACCGGCAGATGGGAGGCGACGGTTCGCAGGCGACCGACGCGGCCCGCGATCGACAGCGCCTGCAGCTGCGGCATCCGCGCGGACTCGAGCACCGTCGAGGGGCCGGTAAGCACGTCCGTGGCGCCGGCGAGCACGAGCACGGCCCGGGGCGACGGGAGCGGAATCGGAGGCAGGATGGAGGACATGGGTCGTAGCGCCGCCGCTGGAGATGCGTGCGCTCGCGCACAGCCAGACTAAGCCCTGCGGGGGCGGTGCCGGGTTGGAACCAGGTTGGGGCCGCCGTCCCGCAGGACGCGAAGGTTCTCGGCGCCTCACCCGGGCGAGCGCGGCCGGCTGCGCGCGCGACCTCCCGTGTCCACGGTGCGGCGCTGGACCGGGGCGCGCGGAACTAGTGTCAGCGGCGTGCCAGCCGACTCCCGTCGCCGCTCCGGGCCCCTGCGCCTGGCGGTCTCCATCGCCGTGATCGTGCTCGCCGTGGGCGTGGTCATCCCGTCGCTCAATCCGTTCAAGACCGAGCGCCTCGACCGCAGCCAACCGGCCGTCCTGAAGGCCATCGAGGATCTCGGCGAGCTGCGGTCCTCCTCGGCCAACCTCCAGATCGTGGTCGACGTGGAGGACGACACGAAGAACGTGCCCTCCTTCCTCAAGGGCGAACGGGTGCTGTTCGTCGCAGGTGGGCGCGTCGACGGATCGGTGAGCCTCAAGGACCTCGGTGCGAAGGACATCGTCGTGTCGGACGACCGCCGCACGGCCAAGATCACGCTCCCGCGCGCCGTTCTCGGCCGGGCCCAGATCGACCCGGCCAAGACCCGCGTCTACAACCGCGAGCGCGGCATCGTGGACCGCATCGAGGATCTCGTGGGCTCCAACCCGAACGACGAGCAGGAGCTCTACGTGCTCGCGGGCAAGAAGCTCGAGGCCGCCGCCGCGGCCGACCCCGAGGTGCTCGACCGCGCCGAGGAGAACACCCGCGCCACGCTCACCGGCCTCCTGAAGGCGCTCGGGTTCACCGACGTGACCATCACCTTCGCCGGGACGCGACCGGGCCTCTGATCCCCCGGGGCGGCGAACCGCTCGCCCCACCCCACCTTCGGTGCCTGTGACCGCTTGTTCATCGCACGTCACACAGGCGAGTACTAGCCTGTGTGTTGGGAGGAAACCGGGAAATCGCGACCTTCGAGACGCGTCCGGCCCACCTCCGAGGAGGACGCAGAGATGCTGCTGAAGGCACTACGACGCAAGGCCACGATGGTCAGCCCCGAGGATGCACTCCCGGGTCGCAGCCAGGCGATGGTCGTCGATGGCGAGCACGCCGTGCTCGGGACGCAGATCACCCCGCCGTTCCCCGATGGCACCGAGTCGATCATCTTCGGCATGGGCTGTTTCTGGGGTGCAGAGCGACTGTTCTGGAAGCTCCCCGGCGTCTACACCACGTCGGTCGGCTACTCCGGCGGCTACACGCCGAACCCCACCTACGAGGAGACGTGCACCGGCCGCACCGGTCACACCGAGACCGTCCAGGTGGTGTTCGATCCAGCGAAGCTCTCGCTCGACGCGCTCCTGAAGACCTTCTGGGAGGGCCACGATCCGACCCACGAGAACCGCCAGGGCAACGACGTCGGCACCCAGTACCGCTCGGCGATCTACACGAACGGCCCCGAGCAGGCCGCCGTCGTGGAAGCATCGGCGAAGGCCTACGGCGAGGCGCTCGCCGCGCGGGGTGCCGGTGAGATCAAGACGGAGATCGCCCCGGCCGGCGAGTACTACTTCGCCGAGACCTATCACCAGCAGTATCTCGCCAAGAACCCGGGCGGCTACTGCGGCCTCAGCGGCACCGGCGTCGCTTGCCAGATCGGCGCGGGCGTCACCGCCTGAGCCCCGTTCCGGGGTGCGCTCGGTCCGTGCGGGACGCCGCGCACAGCGGGCGCAACGCGGTGATCGGTGCCGCGCGTCACATCTGGGAGTCCCGGTCGATCATCCGGCCAAGAGGGGACGGGAAACGGTTTGAGAAGCCGATCTCCTGGTCATCAAGGGACGGCCTCCCAGAGACCGTCCGGCCCCTCTCCTCCCCGCTCGGAGCTCCCTCATGCCGCTGCGCAAGTAATCCCTCTCCACGTACGACGCCACCGGCCACCCGGTCTCACCGACTCCCCACGGTGAGACCGGGTGGCCGGTGGCCGTTGTGGAGCCCCTCGAGATGTCGCCCCGGGCGACAGGGCCACGCCGAGACCGCGTCAGGTCACGACGACACGAGGCCCCTCAGTGCGAGAGCGCCACGCCCAGGAACACGATCACGAGCGAGAACACGCCCAGGATCGGATCGACCCAGCGCTTGTCGGGGTTCTTCGCGTGGAAGCCGACGAGCCCGAAGATCGCGACGAGGAAGCCGATCTTGACCCACAGCGTGGGGTTGTCCCACTGCCCCTCGTGCCCGGCGAGGTAGACGCCGGTGAGGATCAGCAGGATCAGCGCGGCGCCGCTCGTGTGCAGGAAACGACGGGCGACGAGCTTCATCTCGGGCTTGCCCTTGAAGAGCGGCACGAGGACGGCGACGAGCATGATCTGCCCGCCGACGAAGAACGCCATCGCCAGCAGGTGGATCGCACGCAACACATCCCAGAAGTCCATGGCCGGGAGCGTACCGACGGGGTCTAGCGCAGGGCGGTCTTGACGATCGAGTACGCGGGGCGGGCCTTGCCGTTGCCGGCCACGAGTCCCGCGTCGAAGATGTCGTCGGGGCGGTCCGGGCCCGGCCCGAAGAAGTTGTAGAGGTAGACCCTCGAGAGGCGCGGGTAGCGCTTGGCGATCGCGAAGACCTGCCGGGTCGCGGCCGACTGGCGCAGCGTGCTCGGCGCGAACGTCGAGCCGAGGCGGTAGAGCCCGCCGGTCTCGGTGATCCACACCTGACCGGCCTTCGGGCTGATGTTCGCCAGAAATGCGGAGGTGCGCTGCATGCTCGCGCGGTTGGTGTCGGAGTAGTTGTGGAAGCCCCAGATCTTCGGCTGGGTCTTCACGTTCTGCTTGAAGGTGCGCAGGTACCGGAGGGTCGGGACGATGGTCTGCCCGTCGAGCAGGTCGACCCCGACGACCTTGCAGCCGACGCACACCTTCGTGCGGAAGGCCGTGAACAGCTGCGCGGCGAGTTTGGGGCCGGGCGTGATGAACCGCCCGCGCGCGAGGCCACGATTGACCTCGTTGAACACGCCCCACGTCTCGACGTCCTCCCGGTGGCGGTCGACGAACGCCTTCGTCGCTTTCACGTACGAGGCCACGCTCGGGTTCCTCAGCGGCGAGCGCGCGCCGTAGTTGAAGGTCACGTGCACGAGGTAGCCACCTGCGCGGGCCGCATGGATCCACTGCTCGGCCGCGGCCCGGCGCTCGGGCACGTACTGCACGTCCCACGGCGCGATGTACCGCACGATCCTCAGCTTCGTGAGCGCCGTGAAGCGCTTGTCCTCGAAGAGGCGCTTGTCCTGGTCGCCGAGCCCGAACGCCGTGGCGCCGGCGGCCGGTGCGGCGACGGCCGAGAGCACGGCGAGCATCAGCGCGATGAGGACGACGCGGAGGGGCGAGGTCGAACGTCGGGGTTCACCCCTGGCCGAGGGGGTAATCCGACGTTCGGCGTTCCTTGGGGATCGACCGTCGCGCATCGGAGCCGGACGATGGCAGATCCGCCAGAAACGCGAGAAGCGTCACGGAGTCGTGGACAAGTAACAGTACTGTAGGTACCTTTCCGTACCACGCTCGGGACCTGCCCCTCGTCCCGTCCGTCCTCCTTCAGGCGCAGCGACCGGATCCATCCTTCGGCCGTCGGCGCACACCGCGAACCCCGCACCTCATGAGCACCACCACTTCCGCGGTCCGCACCGCACGCGTCGGCATCATCGGCACCGGCTTCGCCGGCCTGGGTCTCGCGATCCGGCTGCGCCAGGCCGGAGACGAGGACTTCATCGTCCTCGAGAAGGACACCCAGCTCGGGGGCACCTGGCGGGACAACGAGTATCCGGGCTGCGCCTGCGACGTCCCGTCGAACCTCTACTCCTACTCCTTCGCCCCGAACCCGGACTGGACGACGACCTTCGCCCACCAGGCCGAGATCCGTGCGTACACCGAGCGCGTCGCCGCCGACCACGACCTCCATCGCTCGATCCACTTCGACACGTTCGTGCAGGACGCCGCGTGGGATGCCGAAGCCGCCCTCTGGCGCGTCGAGACCTCGCAGGGCACCTACGAGTTCTCCGTGCTGGTCTCCGCCACCGGCCCACTGTCGTCGCCATCGATCCCGAACCTCCCCGGCCTGAAGGACTTCGACGGCCCGGTCTTCCACTCCGCCGAGTGGGACTTCTCCGCCGACCTCACGGGCAAGCGGGTCGCCGTCATCGGCACCGGCGCCTCGGCGATCCAGTTCGTCCCCCAGCTGCAGAAGACCGTCGGCGAGCTCAAGCTCTTCCAGCGCACGCCACCGTGGCTCCTGCCCCGCGCCGAGTTCAAGACCTCCCGCCTGCGCCGCGCCCTCTTCGCGCGGTTCCCGCTCGCCCAGCGGGTCGCCCGCGAGTCGCTCTACTGGAAGAACGAGTTCACGGTGGTCGGTCTCACCCGTCGCCCGGGGATCATGAAGGCGCCGCAGTGGCTGGCCAAGCAGCACATCAAGCGTCAGATCCCGGGCGACCCGGAGCTGCAGGCCAAGGTCACCCCGGACTTCCGCCTCGGCTGCAAGCGCATCCTGCTGAGCTCGAACTACTACCCCGCGCTCGCCAAGCCCAACGTCGAGGTGCTCACGACGGGCGTCTCGGAGATCGGCAAGAACTCGGTGGTCGGCAGCGACGGCCAGGTGCGTGAGGTCGACGCGATCGTCCTCGGCACCGGGTTCCACGTGAACGACCTGCCGATCAAGGACCACGTGCGCGGCATCGGCGGCCAGACCCTCGGCGAGGCCTGGGGCGACTCGATGCAGGGCTACCGCGGCGCCACGGTGCCCGGCTTCCCGAACTTCTTCTTCATCCTCGGACCGAACACGGGCCTCGGGCACTCCTCCATGATCTTCATGGCCGAGGCGGCCGGGCAGTACGTGATGGACGCCCTCGCGCAGATGGACAAGGGCAACCTCGCCAGCGTCGACGTGCGCCCCGAGCGCTTCGCCCGTTGGAACGACGGCGTGCAGAAGCGGATGAAGCCGACGGTGTGGGTCACGGGCGGCTGCGCCTCCTGGTACCTCGACGCGAGCGGCAAGAACCGCACGCTCTGGCCGGACTTCACCTTCCGGTTCCGCGCGCTCACGAAGCGCTTCGACATCGAGTCGTACTCGACGCTGCCGCGGCGGGTGCCGCAGCCGTCGATCCATGCGGCCCCGGCCGCGCCGGCGGAGCCCGCCGCTCCGGTCGCCTGAGCCGGTCGCCCGGGCGCCACGCTTCACCCGTCTGTGGCGAATCGGCCGCAGACGGGGCCGCGTGCGCGATGATCACGCCATGACGAACCCCGCACCGCTGTCGATCGCCCGCGACGGAGGGGTCGCGATCCTCACCGTCGACGCTCCTCCGGTGAACCTGCTCGACGCCGCGATGACCGACGCGCTCGACGCCGCCATCGCCGAACTCGAGGCCGATCCGCCGCGCGCGCTCCTGATCCGTGCCGAGGGCCGGGTCTGGACCGGCGGGGTCGACGTGGAGCAGTTCGCCGGACGCAGCGCCGAGGGCGGCCACGAGCTGTGGACCCGCCTGCTCGGGTTCACCCAGCGCATCGAGGCCCTACCGTGTCCGTCGG
>JAURVW010000914.1 GCA_030655275.1 Solirubrobacteraceae bacterium | reverse complement strand
CGCCGCAACCCGACGGCACGCCGCCGGCGCCTGCCGCGCCGGTCGCCGCCGGCCCGCAGTTTCCGATCGATGCGCCGACCGACGCCGAGTCGGCAGCAAATCCGGATGCCCGGGTCGCGCAGGCGTTGATCGGGCTGCTCGGGCAGCCCGGCGTCGCATCGTTCCTGCAGATGGACGAGTTCGCGCGCCGCTTCGTCGCCACGGTCGACAGCCTGCCGCGCGAGCAGGCGAACGCGCGCCTCTGGCCGGTGCAGGCGACGCCGCAGCGCTTCGCGCCCGAGCCGGGGAACGTCGAGCGCTACGCGCCCTTCGTTGCGTTCGTCGACAAGGTCGACACCTCCAAAGCCGTAGCGACCTACATCCAGCTCTATCCGCTGTTCCAGCAGGCCTATGAAGAACTCGGCTATCCGAAGAAATACTTCAACGACCGCCTGGTCGCCGTGATCGACCATTTGCTGCAGGCGCCCGAGCCGGCCACGATGCCGCCGCTCAAGCTGACCGAGGTGAAGGGCGAGTACGGCGCCGCGCAGCCGTGGACCCGCTACGAGTTCGCCGACCCCAAGCTCGAGGCGCTTTCGGCCGGCCAGAAGATGCTGGTGCGCGTCGGCCTGGCGAACGAGAAGCGGTTGAAGGCGAGGCTGGGTGCGTTTCGGCGCGGGATCGCGGCGGGCCCGGTGCCCAGGGAGTAGGTTGCGACGAGCCCGGGAAGGAGCTCAGAGTGCCTTGCGATAGACCAGGGCGCCGGTCTTCTCGGCCACCTGGTCATAGAGCCGCATCGCGGTGTGGTTGGTGTCGAAGGTGTGCCAGTAGAGCCGCGCTGCACCGGCCGCTGCGGCGCGCTCGCGCACGGCTTCGATCAACGCGCGTCCCACGCCCTTGCCGCGCGCGGCGTCCGCAGTGAACAGGTCCTGCAGATAGCAGTTGAACCCGATCGCGATTGTGCTTCGATGGAACAGGTAGTGGGTCAGGCCCAGCAACTGGCCGTCGCTTTCGGCGACCAGCGCATGAACCGGTTCGCCAGCATCGAAGAAGCGCGACCAAGTCGTTCGCGTGATCTCGTCGGCCAGTGCAGTCTCGCCCTGCCGGCCGTAGAAAGTGTTGTAGCCGTCCCAGAGCGGCTTCCAGGCCGCATAGTCGTCTTCGACCACCGGGCGGATCAAAACGGCTGAGGTCATGCCGTCTCGTACTCGCCCACCGGCACGCAGCTGCAAAACAGGTTGCGGTCGCCGTAGACGTTGTCGACCCGGCCGACGGGCGACCAGTACTTGCCGTGCTTCAGCGACGCCAGCGGGAACGCGCCGAGCTCGCGTGCGTACGGGTGCGACCACTCGGTGCCGAGCAGGCTGGCCGCAGTGTGCGGCGCATGCTTGAGCGGGTTGTCGTCCTTCGGCCAGACGCCTTCCTCGATACGCCGGATCTCGCCGCGGATCGCGATCATCGCGTCGATGAAGCGGTCGAGTTCGGCCAGCGGCTCGCTCTCGGTCGGCTCCACCATCAGCGTGCCGGGCACCGGGAAGCTCAGCGTCGGCGCGTGGAAGCCGTAGTCGATCAGG
>JAURVW010000034.1 GCA_030655275.1 Solirubrobacteraceae bacterium | reverse complement strand
GCCGAAAGTGGAAAACCTACGGTGCTGCTCCTGCGCTCTGCCGTGCACTCCAGGCACAATTCCGCATTAAGGTTTCCGCCCGGACGGTGAACAGAGATCTCACTTTCATGGGGTTGCACGCTCGTGTTCGTCGTCCCATTCCCACGCGAGATCGAGAAGAGTTACAAGCGAAGCGTGCATTCGCACGAGAGCATCGCAACACCAACCATCGAACAATCGCTTTCAGTGACGAGAGTTGGATCACCTGCAACGAGTGTACAGGACGTTATGAGTATGTCAAGAAAGGTCAGAAACCATTTCCACTCGAACGCCGTGCTCGATGGAACACTCCGTCTGCGATGGTGTGGGCGTGCGTTGCACACAACTACAAGAGTCCACTGATTGTGTTTCCATCACGAATGGAAGACAACGACGGTGAGCTCCGAACATTCCGTCTGGATGCTGCCAACTACGTGCGTCGATGCTTGTCTGTTGTCGTCCCGACGCTGCTGCAACGCAAGCTCACACTGATGCAAGATGGTGCACGCTCCCACGTGGCGAAGCGAACCAAGTCGTATCTCGCGAAGAAGAAGCTGCCGTATCTGAAGAACTGGCCACCGTACTCACCAGATCTGAACATGATCGAGCCCCTCTGGAAGGAGCTGAACTGCCGCATCGGAGAGCTGTGCCCCCAGACGCAAGCAGAATTGCTCAAGGCTGCAAAGAAAGCGTGGGAGGCACTGCCTCAGAGCGTCATCAACAGCCACGTTGCAAACTGGAAGACAGCCCTCGCTAGGGTTTAAGCCCTTAAAAAAGGCCGCGCCCCAAAATGGGTCTCATAGATTGGAAAAAATTTGAGCAAAAAATGGCTGGAAAACAAAAAATTGCCAAAAAATCGCGTGAAATCAAGATTCTCGAGAAAGTTTTGGCCTGGAAAAAACGTGGGAAAAGCCGTCGAATTACGCTCGTGGAACTGAGCAAAAAGTGCCGAAAATCCTATCGCGCCCTCCTGGAGATCGTCAAAACCGCTCAAAAAAG
>JAURVW010000901.1 GCA_030655275.1 Solirubrobacteraceae bacterium | reverse complement strand
CCAGCCGACCTCGCGCAGCTCACGACCACGCCGTACCGGATCGAGGTCAGCCGGGCCGCGAAGACGTTGCGGCTCGTGAAGGGTGGGGTGAACGTGCGGACGATCAAGGTCGTCGTCGGCGCGGCCTCCACGCCGACGCCCGCCGGGAGCTTCGCGGTCGCCGACAAGCTCGAACTCAAGTCGAAGGGCGCGTTCCTGGGCTCCTGGGTGCTCCCGCTGACCGGCTACTCCGACGTGCTCCAGAAGTTCGACGGTGGCATCGGCCAGATCGCCCTCCACGGCCGCGGGGGCGCGAGCCTGAAGGTGCCCGTCGGGACGGCCGCCTCGCACGGGTGCGTGCGCATCGAGAACAAGAACATCGCCCGGATCGCCGCGACGGTCCCGACCGGCACGCCGGTCAACGTGAGCTGAGGCGGCTACTGATTGCGGGCGAGCGCGTGGGTCGCGCGGCCCGGACGCGATCGGCGGGCTACTCCGTCACGCCGGCGTCGCGGAGCCAGCGCTGGCGACGCTCCTCGACCATCGAGATGAAGAGCGCGTGCGCCGCGTCGATGCGTTCGCGCTCCCCCGAGAGGAGCAGGTCGACCTGCAGCCCGGTCGCGAAGACCATCAGCGCGGTCGCCATCGCCTCGACCTCGTGCTCGGGGCAGTGGTTCGCGCGCAGGGCGGGGATGAGGAAGTCGAGCCAGTTCTGGGCCGGGGCGGCGACGAAGGCGGCGTACTGGTGCGGATCGCGCATGGCGAGCCCGAGCACCTCGAACACGAGCCGCAGCGCCGGGATGTACGGCGGCGCACTCCACTTGGTCCACCAGAGGGCGTACTCCTCGAGCAGACCCTGCGGGTCGCCGCGCTGCCCGGCGGCCTGGGCCGCGACGGAGGCTTTCCGCAGCTGCTCGAAGATCTCGAAGATCAGCGCCTCCTTGCTGCCGAAGTGGTGGGCGAGCGCGGTGTGGGAGATGCCGAGCGACGTCGCGAGCTTGCGCATGGAGAGGTCGGTCACGCCGAACTCGAGCGCATAGGCGACGGCGCCTTGGAGCAGCTCCTGACGGCGATGCGCGAACCGGACGGTGCGGCCGTCGACGGGCGGTTGCGAGGTGCCGACGCGCTTCGGGGTCTCGGCCATCGACCGACACTCTAGGACCGATGGGTCGGGTTCCCCGGAGCGCCCGGCCACGCGCCTCCGGCAGCCCACGCCAACACCACCCCCAATACTCAAACGGACCGTGGTCCACTGGGCGCTCAGCCCAGAGGACCACGGTCCGTTTCGGATTTGGCGTGGATGGAGG
>JAURVW010000378.1 GCA_030655275.1 Solirubrobacteraceae bacterium | reverse complement strand
GGGTCCGGCGTCGCTATCGAATTTCGGCGACGTTCAGGCGGCGTGGCGCCGGCGCAGCGTCTCCGAAGGCAGCTCGCCGAAGAGGCGCCGGTAGTCGACCGCGAACTGGCTCAGGTGCCAGAAGCCGTAGCGCGTCGCGACGTCGCTGACGGTCGCGCAGTCGGAGTCGCGGCGGCGCAGTTCGCGCCGCGCCGCGTTCAGGCCGAAGGCACGCAGGTAGTGCTTCGGCGTCACGCCGAGGTGCTTGCGAAAACAGTCCTGCAATGCACGCCGGCTGCTGCCGAGTTCGTCGCACAACTGCTGCACCGAGACGCACTGCTCGCTGTGCGCGATCAGGTAGTCGCGCGAGCGCCGCAGGATGTTGCGCGCATGCTGGGCGCAGACACCTTCGCGCGCCGGCGCGGCGCGGCCGGCGAGCACTTGCACCAGGTCGGTCACGGTCTCGTCGAGCAGCTCGGCGCGCATCTGCGTCGTGAAGCCGTGCGCGGGCAGCATGTCGCCCTGCAGCGTGGCGTTGAGCTTGTCGCGCAGCCGGTCGAGGCAGCCGCGCGCGGTGCGCAGCGCCCGCTCCTGGAACAGCTTGGCCTCGATGTCGGCCGCGCCTTCGGCCTCGAGGTACTGCCGCAGCACCGGCGTCTTGACGACGATGCCGAGGAAGCCGAAGCGGTCGGGCGTGGTCAGCTGGAAGTCGCTGCCGCCGTGGCGCACCGCGAGCATGTCGGCCTCGATCGCGATGCCTTCGACGCGGCAGACGCGCTCCGGCTGCACCGGGATGCCGAACCAGACCGCGTCGTCCCAGGTGCGGCATTGCTGCACCAGCGCGTGGCTCGAGGTCTCGACGAAGATCTGCGCCGGGCCGAGCAGGACCTCGGTCAGGTGGCCGGAAAAGCGGCCCGGCGAGATCTGGTCGTAGACCTGCTCCCAGCCGGTGATGCTCTCTGCGAGCTGGTCCACACCGAGCGCTTGCGCGGTGGGGATTCGGGGCGTTGCCCTTTCGGGACGAACGCAGGACGCCACGGTGATTTCCATGGGAAACACTCCAACGAACCCGGGCCGACTGTGAGCGTCGGCGCAGCCATCTGTGGGCCGTCAACCGAGCAGGATTTCGCCAA
Source organism: Solirubrobacteraceae bacterium (assembly GCA_030655275.1). Lineage (GTDB taxonomy): Bacteria > Actinomycetota > Thermoleophilia > Solirubrobacterales > Solirubrobacteraceae > JAGIBJ01. Next base: position 291 of record JAURVW010000378.1, on the reverse strand, counting down.
CGCGTCCTCTCAGCGCGGCGAGTGCCGGCTGCTTGTTGGCTTGGTGATCGACGACAAGCACGTCGATGTCTTCGACTGAACAGAAACCGACCCGGCTGAGCACGCCCAGCTTGCTGTGGTCGGCCAGGATCGCGGTGCGTCGCGCCTGGCGTGCCATGGCGCGCGCGAGCGCACCCTCGGCATGGTCGTAATCGGTGGCGCCGTGGGTCGCATGCAGGCCGACGGGCGACAGGAAGGCCCAGTCGGCGACGTGGTGCGAGACCTCGGCGAGCGTGCTCTCGCCGAAGGTCG
>JAURVW010000888.1 GCA_030655275.1 Solirubrobacteraceae bacterium | reverse complement strand
GGGACCGGCTCGGCCGCCAGCGGGGCGCAGTGCGGCGCGATCCGTTCCCAGGCCTGCGGCGGCGCGAGCGGCGCTACGCGCGAGCGCCGGGCCAGGGCATCGGCCGTCACGGCGCCGGAGCTCGCGGTGCCCACGGGCTCGGCGGCGGACTCGTCGGTGGTGGCGCCGCTCATGCCCACAGCGTGACACGGTCGGATTGCCAGGTGGTTTCGCGGTACCCACGCGGGCCTCGCGACTGGCCCGTCGCCGTCCTCCGGCGCAGGCGCGAAGATCCAGGCATGAGCACCGACCCAGCCCGACTCGGCGTCGTCCTCGCCGGCGGCCGCGCCACCCGCCTGGGCGGCGACAAGGCAGGCGCGAAACTCGCCGGTCGACCGCTGCTCGCGCACGCCACCGCGACGGTTCGGGCGGCTGGCCTGCTCCCTCGCGTGTGCGCGCGTGAGGGCACGTGGCTGCCGTCGGTCGACGTGGAGGAGTGGCGCGAGCCGCTGCACGTGACGACGCCCGTCGGCTCCGAGGCGGGCGCGACGGATCCCTCGGCCGCGGCCCACCCCCTCGCCGGTCTGGCCTACGCACTGCGACGGGCGGCCGAGCCGATCGTGGCCCTCCCCGTCGACCTTCCGTTCCTGCCCGCGGAGGTCCTGCGCGCCCTGGCCGGGCGAACCGAGACGCTCGTCCTGCTGGCCTCGGGCGGGCGTCCGGCGTCGCTCGTCCTGCGCGCCGACCCGGTCCATGCCGAGTCGATCGCGACCGCCGCGAGATCCGGCGCGCCCGCGCTCCGGACGCTGGTCGACCTCGGCGCGGTGCTCCTCGACCTCCAACAGATCGTTCCCGAGGCGCCCGCCCACGCGCTCTTCAACGTGAGCACGGCCGCCGACCTCACCGAGGCCCACCGGCTCCTTCGGACCTGACCTCGGATCGGGCGCCCACCGCCCCCACGCCGTCGGCCCGGGCCGGCGGCTACGACCCACGCAGCCGGAAGGTCGAGCCACGCGGCCGCGGAGGTCGACCCGAGCAGCGGAAGGGTCAGCTCACGCGGACGAACCGACCTTCGGCCTCGGCGCGCAGCCGGGCGATGTCCTCCGCACGCGACCGGGAGAGCGGCACGGTGGCCGCCGCCTCGGCGAGGTAGGCGGCGGTGTCGGCCGGGGCGCGTCGCTGCAGCGAGCCCAGGAGGGCGTTCACGACGACCTGCTCGAGTTCGGCGCCGCTGAACCCGTCGGTCGCCATCACGATCTCGCGGATGTCGAGGATGGCCGGTTCCTGGCGCCGCATGCGCAGGTGGATGCAGAGGATCTGGTCGCGCTCGGCGGGGTCGGGGAGGTCGACGAAGAAGAGCTCGTCGAACCGGCCCTTGCGCACGAGCTCGGGCGGGAGCGCGGAGATGTCGTTGGCGGTCGCGACGATGAACACGCCGTCGTCACGCTCGGACATCCACGTGAGCAGCGTGCCGAGGATGCGCAGCGACGTGCCGCCGTCGCTGCTGCCGCCGTTGCCGGACGCGACGGCCTTCTCGATCTCGTCGATCCAGAGCACCGCCGGCGCCAGTGAGCTCGCGACGGTGAGCGCCTGCCGCAGGTTGCGCTCGCTCTCGCCGATGTACTTGTCGTAGATGCGGCCGGCGTCGAGGCGCAGGAGCGGCAGCTGCCAGGAACGCGCGATCACCTTGGCCGCGAGCGACTTGCCGCAGCCCTGCACGCCCGTCAGCAAGACGCCCTTCGGCGCGGGGAGGTTCATGGCACGCGCCTCGGGCGAGAAGCCGATGCGGGCCCGGTCGAGCCACGCCTGGAGCTTGCCGAAGCCCCCGAGCGGGGCGGTGTTGCCGCCCGGTGAGAAGTACTCGAGCACGCCGCCCTCACCGATGGCGCGGGCCTTGTGATCGGTGATGCGCGGGATGTCGTCGAGGTCGAGGCGGCGGTCCTCGACCGCCACCTTCTGCAGCACCTGTCGGGCCTGCTTGAGCGTGAGCCCGCGCAGCGCGGAGACGATCTCCTCGCGATCGATCGGACTGAGCGCCACGTCGGCGGCGCGCGAGAGCGTGAGGGCGTTGATCACCGTGGCGAGGGTCGCCTGATACTCGGCGTGGCTCGGCAGTCCGAGCGGGTAGCTCACGACGCAGCCGGCCAGCTCGCGTGGCAGCTCCGGCGCGCTGCCGAGGATCACGACCGTCGAACGACGGTTGCCCGCCTCGAACGCGGCGATCACGTCGCGCAGGGAGCGCGCCACGCCTGCGTTGCCGAGGTGCCCGCGCAGGTCGCGCAGCACGTAGATGGCCTCGGTGCGCATCTCGACGATCCCGGCCAGCGCGGCGGCAGGGTCGGCCGTGCGGTACATCGGTTCCGACTCGCCGCGGCGCACGAGGCCGCGGGTCATGGTCCAGTCGAACACGGGCAGTCGCAGCTGGTAGCCGACGCCGTCGAGGATCGCGAGCGCGCGCTCCTCCTCGTCGGTCTCCAGGGCGACGGCAGCGTGCCGCGAGTCGACGAGCGTGCTCAGGTCGCGGATCGGCGTGGCCGCCGGAAACTCCTCGTTCGCGGCGCCGGGCGCCACCGGAGCCAACCCCCGGTGGGGATCTCCGAACCCGGACGGCACTGCAAACGCGGACATGCCAGGAAGATCGGCATCAGCTCTACAGAAGTTGAGTCCGAGCGATGGTGTGCGGGCGAGGGATCGCGCCGCAGATTTCGTTCCCGCGGAGTGCGTTTAGTGCTCAGTCCAGGAGCGCTTCGCGGGGACGGAAGATGCAAGCGAGATCCGCCCACACGCCGTCGCTCATCCGCCGATGGCGGACATTGGTCGGTCGGGTGGTTCGAAGCCGGGCTCGTTCATGCCGTGGCCCTGGGGCTTGGCCCAGACGGCGCCGCGGATGAGGGCTTCGAGCTCGTCCGCCGAGGCGCCGGCGCGCAGGGCGGTGCGTAGGTCGGTCTCGTCGTGGGAGAAGAGGCAGGAGCGCAGCTGCCCATCGGCGGTGAGGCGCAGGCGGTCGCAGGACGCGCAGAAGGGCTCGGTCACGGACGAGATGAACCCGACGACCTGGCCGCCGGGGCCGAGCTCGTAGCGCTGCGCGGTGGCGGACTTCGCGGTCTCGACGGGGCGCAGTTCGCCGCGCTGGGCGAGGAGGTCGCGGAGCTGCGCGCCGGAGAGGCCGTCGTCCGGGGTCCACGCGCGATCGGCATCGAGCGGCATCGGCTCGATGAAGCGGAGTTCCGCGTCGACGGAGGAGGCGACGGCGAGCAGGCCGTCGAGTGCCCCTTCGGTGACGCCCTTGAGCGCGACCGCGTTGATCTTGATCGGCCGTAGCTCGGGGTGGCGGCGGGCCTCCACGAGACCGGCGAGCACGCGATCGAGGTCGTCGCGGCGGGTGATCGCCTTGAACTCCTCGGGGTCGGCGGAGTCGAGTGAGACGTTCAGGCGGGCGCCACCGGCGGCGGCGATGGCCGCGGCCTGCCGCTCGAGCAGGACGCCGTTCGTGGTGAGGGCGACGTCCTCGAGTTCCGGGATCGCGTGGAGCGCCGCGATGATCTCGGGCAGGTCCTTGCGCAGCAGCGGCTCGCCACCGGTGAGGCGGATCGTGCGGATGCCGAGCCCGACCAGGACGCGCGAGATCCGGATGATCTCGTCGGCGGTGAGGTGCTCCTCGCGCGGCTGCCACGGCAGGCCCTCGGCGGGCATGCAGTACTCACAGCGCAGGTTGCAGCGATCGGTGAGCGAGATGCGGATGTCGCTCGCAACACGCCCGAAACGATCGGCGAGCGGCAACGTGCCATCCACGCTGGACGGACTCGGCACGAGGGCCCCCGCTTGGGCCATCGGAAGCGGCGCCGGCGGGACCGCCCGCACCTGCAGCGCGCGTACCGGCCCTCCGGCGATCGCGCCGGCCGGCTGCCCCGTGCGCGCCGCCGAGATGACGTCGTACGCAGGAGAAAGCGCGTCGAACTCGCCCGCGATCGGGTCGACCACGGAGGTCGGAATGGAGTCGGCGGAGCGGAGCACTTCACGCATCCTGAACGACTCTAGGGACCGCGCCACCCGTCCACGAGGACAAAGCGCCTTGGCCAGAGGGACAAACGCTTTCGAGGCCCGATTCGGCACGGTCGAAAGCGGTTCGTGACATCTGTTACGAGCGTGTTTCAGCTCGCGAAACGGACTGTAACGAACCGCCGCCGCATCGTCCAGGGAAGCCTCCATGACCCACCAGAACACCCTCTCCACCGCCCCGGAACGCTGCGGCCTGCCCACCTCGTCCATCACCCTCGGAGGTGTCCGATGAACATCCTCGTCATCGGCGGCGGCATCGCCGCCCAGTCCCTCGTCGAAGCGCTCCGCGAGCGCGACACCACGGCGCAGATCACGATGGTCTGCGAGGAGCCGCGCCTCCCCTGGGACCGCGTCTCGCTCTCCCACCTGCTCATCGACGGCAACGTCGACGAGCTCCAGCTGCGGCCGTCCTCCTGGTACGAGGACCACGGCGTGACGGTGATGACCGGTCGCCGGGTCGTCTTCCTCGACACCACCCACAACACCGCCCGCCTCGACGACGACACCGTCCTCTCGTACGACCGCTGCGCGCTCGCCACCGGCTCCGACGCGCTCATGCCGCCCATCCCGGGCATCGACCAGAAGGGCGTCGTCGCGTTCCGCTCCCCCGAGGACTGCACGGCGATCCAGGCCATCGCCGACGCCGGCCGCCCCGCCGCCGTGATCGGCGGAGGACTCCTCGGCCTCGAGGCGGCGCGCGGCATCGCCTCGCGCGGCGCCCCCGTCACGGTCGTCCACCTCATGGACCGCCTCATGGAGCGTCAGCTCGACGCCAACGCGGCGGCCCTGCTGGCCCCGGCGATGGTGGAGCTCGACGTCGAGGTGCTCCTCGGCAAGTCGACCGAGACGATCGTCGGCAACGAGCGGGGCGAGGTGACCGGCCTGAAGTTCACCGACGGCGAGACGCTGGACGCCGAGCTCGTCGTCGTCGCGATCGGGATCAAGTCGCGCACCGAGCTCGCGAAGGCCGCTGGCCTCGACGTCGGTCGCGGGATCAAGGTCGACGACAAGTTGCAGACGAGCGCGCCGTACGTGTACGCCGTCGGCGAGTGCGCCGAGCACCGCGGGATGGTCTACGGGATCGTCGCGCCGATCCACGACCAGACGCAGATCTGCGCGGACTCGATCCTCGGTGCCTCCGACGCCTTCTACGAGGGCTCGATCCTCAGCGCCAAGCTCAAGATCATGGGCGTCGACCTCGTGTCGATCGGCTCGGCCGAGGGCTCCGGCGCGACGGTCGAGGACCGCGAGAACCGCACCTACCGCAAGCTGATCGTCGAGAACGGCAAGCTCACCGGCGCCGTGCTGATGGGCGACACGAAGGGCTACGAGCTCCTGCTCGACCGGGTCAAGCAGGGCCACGACGTCCTCGACGCCCTCGAGCTGCTCACCGAGGCGAGCAAGGCGAGCGCGGCCGACCTGCCGGACGGCGCGCAGGTCTGCAACTGCAACGGCGTCTGCAAGGGCGACATCGTGAAGGCGATCCAGGACCACGACCTCGGCTCGACCGCCGAGGTGGTCGCCCGGACGCGCGCCGGCGCGGGCTGCGGCACCTGCAAGCCGCTCGTCACGGAGATCCTCCTGAACGTGCGCGGCGGCAAGGTCGACGAGAACACCTACCTCTGCGCCTGCCGCAAGCAGACGCGCGAGGAGGTGGCCGCGGTGATCCGCGAGCAGGGGCTCGAGTCGGTCTCCGCCGTCGCCGACGCGTGCGGCACCGGCCGCGAGTGCGGCGGCTGCAACCCGGGCCTCGCCTACCTCGTCTCCGAGATCAACGAGAACAAGCACCGCGAGGAGCGCCACGCGCGGTACATCAACGACCGCGTCCACGGCAACATCCAGAAGGACGGCACGTTCTCGGTGGTGCCGCGGATGAAGGGTGGCGTCACCACCTCCGCCGAGCTGCGCCGGATCGCCGATGCCGCCGACGAGTTCAACATCGAGACGATCAAGGTCACCGGCGGCCAGCGGATCGACCTCCTCGGCGTGAAGAAGGAGGACCTCCCCGCCATCTGGGAGAAGCTCGACATGCCCTCGGGCATGGCCTACGCCAAGTCGGTGCGCACGGTGAAGACGTGCGTCGGCACCGAGCACTGCCGCTTCGGGCTCGGCCCGTCGATGCAGACCGGTATCGAGCTCGAGGGGATGCTCGAGGGCCTCCACACGCCGGCGAAGGTGAAGCTCGGCGTGACGGGCTGCCCGCGCAACTGCGCGGAGGCCTACATCAAGGACATCGGCCTCGTCGCGATCGAGGGCGGCTGGGAGGTGTACGTCGGCGGCGCCGGCGGCACGGTCGTGCGCAAGGGCGACCTGCTCTGCACCGTCGAGACGAAGGACGAGGCCATCCGCGCGTCGCTCATCTTCCTGCAGCACTACCGCGAGACCGCGGACTACAAGGAGCGCACCTACGACTACATGGAGCGCTTCAGCCTCGAGGAGATCCAGGCGGTGGTGTTCGACGAGGAGGAGGCCCCGAAGCTCCTCGAGCGCTTCCACCTCGCCCAGGCGGCGGCGATCAAGGACCCGTGGCTCGAGCGCCGCAAGCCGGTGGTCGCGAACCAGTTCTCCGAACTCGACACGGAGGCGCCCGTGTTCGGGATGGCGCCGATGGCCGGCGACGACGAGGCCGAGCTCGCGGGCGTGGTGGGACCGCCGCCGGGCGCCGCCATGCCGGCCGCGGTGCCCGCCGCCTCCGGCCGCTTCGCCGTCACCTACAACACCCCCACGAAGGACCAGGCATGACGATCCCGCAGACCATCTCGGCGGCCGCCACCGACCTCGCTTCCGACGGCTGGGTGCGGGTCGCCTCGATCGACGACCTCCCGCTGCTGGAGGGTCGGCGCACGACGATCGACGGCCATCGCGTCGCCGTCTTCAAGCTCGTCGACGGCCTGGCCGCGATCGACGCCGTGTGCCCGCACAAGGCCGGGCCGCTCCAGGACGGGCTCGTCGCCGACAACTGCGTCACCTGCCCGCTGCACGACCGCCGCATCGACCTCGCGACGGGCCAGGTGATCGGCTACGAGGGCGCGGTCCACGTGCACGAGGTCTCCCAGCACGGAGACGACGTGTGGGTGCGGCTCAGCCACGCCCCACTGGCCGACACGTCGGCCGAGGCGGACGCCGAACGACTCGTGCCGGGCGATGCGATGAGCGACCCGCACTCGTCGGTGCCGGACACGCTTTGAGCGGGGCCGGTCGCCAGGAGGTCGCGTCGACGTGCCCGTACTGCGGGGTGGGCTGCGGCATCATCGCCACCGTCGAAGCCGGACGGCTCCTGCAGGTGCGCGGCGACACCGCCCATCCCGTCAACGAGGGCCGCACGTGCCGCAAGCCGATCGAGCTGCCCGCGGCCGCGCACAGCCGGGCGCGCGCACTCGTGCCCAAGCGTCGCGAGGCCCGCGACGCGCCGGCGGCCGCCGTCGACTGGGACCGCGCGACCGGTGAGATCGCGGCCCGGCTCCTGGCGATCCGCGAAGCCCACGGCCCCGGGGCGATCGGGTTCTACATCTCCGGACAGCTGCTGACGGAGGACTACTACGCGGTCAACAAGCTGGCCAAGGGCGTGATCGGCACCAACACCGTCGATTCCAACTCACGGCTCTGCATGAGTTCGGCCGTCGCCGGCTACCGCGACACCTTCGGCTTCGATGGCCCGCCGCCCGGCTACGCCGACCTCGACGTCGCCGACCACCTCCTCCTGCTCGGAACCAACACGGCGGCCTGTCACCCGATCATCTGGGGGCGGATCCAGGCCCGGATGGCGTCGGGTGGTGAGGTCGTCGTGGTCGACCCGCGACAGACGGCGACGGCCCGCGCCGCCGACCTGCACCTGCCCGTGGCGCCCGGCGGCGACCTCGCCCTGCTGCTCGGGATGATCCACGTGGTCGACCGCGACGGCCTGGTCGATCGCGACTTCCGCGCCCGGGCGCTCGACGGCGTCGACGCGTTCCTCGAGGAGGCCCGGGCCTGGACGCCCGATCGCGCGGCGGCCGAGAGCGGCGTTGCCGCCGAGCTGATCGTGGACGCGGCACGGCGCTTCGGCAGCGCGAACCGTGCGATGGCGCTCTGGTCGATGGGCGCGAACCAGTCGACGCAGGGCACGCGGATCAACCGCGCCCTCCATGCCCTCTGCCTGCTCACCGGCAACATCGGCCGCCCGGGCACCGGGCCGCTCTCGCTCACCGGCCAGCCGAACGCGATGGGCGGACGCGAGGTCGGCGGGCTCGCCGACCTCCTCCCGGGTTACCGGAACATCAAGAACGCCGAGGACCGGGCGGCCGTCTCCGCCCACTGGCAGCTCGACGCGATCGAGGTCGCCGCGGGGATCTCCGACCAGCCGGGCCTCGTCGCCTCCGACCTCTTCGAGGCACTGGAGCGCGGCACGATGAAGGCGATCTGGATCGTCGCGACGAACCCGGTCGTGAGCTTTCCGGACGCCGCCCGCGTGAAGCGAGCACTCGAACGGGCCGAGCTCGTGATCCTCCAGGACGCCTACGAGCCGACCGAGACCAGCCGCTACGCCGACTACCTCCTCCCCGCCGCGCAGTGGCCGGAGAAGGAGGGCACCATGACGAACTCCGAGCGGCGCGTCTCGCGGGTGCGGGCCGCGATCGCCCCGCCCGGCCAGGCACGTCCGGACTGGGAGATCTTCGCCGCCGTCGGCCGGGCGATGGGCGCCGAGGCCGCGTTCAGCTGGTCGGGAGCGGCCGACGTGCACGCCGAGTTCGCCCGTCTCACCGCCGGCCGCGCCTGCGACCAGACGGGCCTCAGCCATGCGCGGCTCGACCGGGACGGCCCGCTGCAGTGGCCGGTTCCCGCGACCCCGGCGGGGACGTCCGACCACCCCGGGACGCCGCGACTCTACGAAGACCTCACCTTTCCGACCCCGACCGGTCGAGCGCTGCTGACGGCCCCCTCGGTCGATGGACCGGCCGAGCCGGCCGACGACGACTTCCCGCTGCGCCTCACCACGGGCAGGCTTGCCGGCCATTGGCACACGATGTCGCGCACCGGGCGCTCGTCGGCCCTCCGCAGCGCCGACCCTGAACCTCTCCTCGAGGTTCACCCTGACGATCTCGGCGAGCTCGCCGCCGACGGCGACCTCGTACGCGTGCGTTCCCGCCGCGGCTGGGTGGTGCTGCGCGTGAAGGTCGACGACACGATCCGCCCCGGCACGGTGTTCGCGCCCTTCCACTGGGGAGAACTCTTCGCCACGCCGGGCGCGGGCGCGGTGAACGCGGTCACGATCGACGCGACCGATCCCACCTCCCGGCAGCCCGAACTCAAAGGCTGTGCCGTGCGGCTGGAGTCGGTCTCGAGGCGCGCCCGCCACAGCGTCGTGCGCCCCACCCGGCTCGTCGTCGTGGGCGGTGGGCCCGCCGCCGTCGCCGTGCTCGAAGCCGCCTTCGAGCACCGCCCGCCCTCCGACTGGACCACCACGGTGCTGTGCGGCGAGGACACCCCGCCGTACGACCGGATCGCGCTCTCCCGGGCCCTCGCGCCGACGGGCCCGCGCGACCTCGAGCTGCGCCCGCCCGGCTGGTACCGCGAGCGCGGCGTGCGCCTCGCGCTCGGAACGCCGGCGGCCGTCGTCGACACGGCCGCGCGGCACGTGATCTGCGAGACCGGCGAGCGCATCCCCTACGACAAGCTCGTGATCGCGACCGGGTCGCGCGTCGCCACGCCGCCGATCCTCGGGCTCGGCCTGCACGGCGTGATCCGCCTGCGGACCGACCTCGACGCCGCCCGCATCCGCGACGCCGCAAAGCCCGGCAGCACGGTGGCCGTGGTCGGCGGCGGCCTCCTCGGACTCGAGGCGGCCGCGGCGCTCGCCGAGCACGGCGCGCAGGTGACGGTCGTGCACGGCGGTCCGCGTCTCATGGAGCGCCAGCTCGACGCCGGCTCGGCCCGCTGGCTGCACCGGCAGCTCGGAGAACGCGGAATCACGTGCCACGTCGACGCGCGCTGCGAGGAGCTCGTCGAATGGGAAGGCCGGGTGGTCGGCGTGAAGCTCCAGACCGGCGAGGTGATCCCTGCCGACCTCGTGGTGATGGCGACGGGCGTGAGCCCCGTGATCTCCGTCGCGGCACGGGCCGGGATCGCGACGGAGCGTGGCATCGTCGTCGACGACCAGCTCCGCACCTCCGCGCCCGACGTGTGGGCCCTCGGTGAGTGCGCCCAGCACGACGGCACCGTCTACGGCACGTGGGCGCCGATCGCCGAACAGGCCAAGGTGCTCGGCGCCGACCTCTCCGGGAGGCCGGCCGGCTTTCGCGGGCGCCCGCAGCCGACGAAGCTCAAGGTGCCCGGCGTCGACGTGTTCTCCTGCGGAACCCCGACGGGCGAGGTCGGCGACCCGGATCTCGACGAGGTGGTCGCGATCGACTCCCGCGCCGGCACCTACCGGCGGCTCGTGTTCTCCGGCCGCGACCTGGTCGGGGCGGTGCTCATGGGCGACCTCTCCCTCGCCGGCCAGCTCACGAAGCTGCTGGAGGAGGGCGGCGCGCTGCCCGACGACGTGCTCGACGGGCTCGTCGCGGGGCTTCCGCCCGACCCGACCCTCGAACTGGTCTGCTCGTGCAAGAGCGTCACGGGTGGCGACATCGCCGTCGCGATCGCGGGCGGTGCGGGCACGGTCGAAGCCGTCCGGGAGTGCACCGGGGCGTCGAGCGGCTGC
>JAURVW010000885.1 GCA_030655275.1 Solirubrobacteraceae bacterium | reverse complement strand
GTCAGCGGCGAGACGAAGAAACTGCCGCTGTCCGAGTACGTCACGGTCGCCGGCGGCGGCGATGTGATCATCACCGAGAAGGCGAAGGTCAGCGCCAACAAGGCCGACGGCTCCGACCTGCTGCTGGACCCGCGCACCCTGGTCTACACGTCGGCCGACGGGTACTTCGGTCCCGACTCGCTGACGTTCGAGGTCACCGACGGAACCGGGCCGGATGACCCGGAGGGCCGCAAGGCCACGCTCAGCATTCCGATCAACGTGCTGCCTCCCGACAACCAGCAGCCGACCTTCGTGCAGGGCCAGGTCAACGTCGCACCCGGCGAGGATGCCACCGAACTCGACCTCGCCGCGCTCACCGACGACCCGGATCCTGAGGATGCCGGCAAGCACGACTACTCGTTCGTCGGCGGCGACGGCAAGGGCGTCTCGGCCAGGGTCGATGGCGACAAGCTGCTCGTCGAAGCATCGTCCAACGCGGTCAAGGGCACGACGGTCACGCTCACCGTCCGTGTCAGCGACGGCGAGACCGAGCCGGTCGAGGGCATCGTCACCGCACTGGTCACGGCGTCGACGCGGTCGATGCCGACTGCGAACACCGACACGATCGCCGAGGCGGACGCCGGTAAGAGCATCACCGTACCCGCGCTCGCCAACGACCACAATCCGTTCCCCGAGACGCCGCTGAAGATCGTCGCGGCCGTGACGGAATCGGGGCGCGGCGAGGCCTCGTTCACCGCGAGCGACGTCACGGTCACACCGGCCGAGGGTTTCGTCGGCACGATGGTGGTGCGCTACCGGATTCAGGATGCGACGCAGGATGCCGATCGCGAGGTGAACGGGCAGATCGTCGTCACGGTGCAAGATGTTCCGGCTGCGCCCGGCGTTCCCGTCGTCTCCAGCGTGCAGGATCGCACGGTCGTGGTGTCGTACTCCGCCCCGTCGAACAACGGCGCCGAGATCACGAAGTACACGGTGAGGTCGGTCAAGGGCGGCGCGTACACCAAGGAGTGCCAGTCGACCACGTGCACGCTCGACGGACTGACCAACAACGTGGAGTACACGTTCCAGGTGACCGCGACGAACCGGGTGGGCGAGTCCGAGCCGTCCAGCTCGTCGGAGATCGCGCGTCCGGAT
>JAURVW010000876.1 GCA_030655275.1 Solirubrobacteraceae bacterium | reverse complement strand
GCTGCAGGGCCGTGCCGGGCTCGGTCCGCACCTAAACCACAGCAGCCGAGTTCAGCTGAACGAGGGTCGTGCAACACCGCGACGACCGTCCGGCCGCCGTCGCCGTGGAGCGACGCGCAGAGGTCCAGGACGCGCCGACGGCAGCCGGGTCGCACTCAGGGATCGACATCTGCGCCGGCTTGGGAGTCCTTCGAGGTTCGGCAGACGGCGGGTCCGGCCGGCGACTCGGCGCACCGTTGGAGGTCTCCAACGTGCCAGCGGATGGCGGGAGGCTGGGAATGACAGACGGGCAGTTTGCGGCGACGGCTGCGTTCCGCGGCAGCCACGAGCGCTGAGACGAAACGACAAGTCGCGGCAGAGCCGTCGTTGGTCGCGCTAGAACGGGGGGATGACCGTTCACTTCGCGCATGCCGGCTTGATCGCTCGAGACCCAGATCGGCTCGCCGCGTTTTACGTCGAAGTGTTGGGGGGCGTGTCAGAGGTACGCCGTCTGCACATGTCTGGCGCGTGGCTCGATCGCGCAACGGGCATCGACGGCGCTGAGGCGAGCGGACTGCACGTGCGTCTGCCAGGTCACGGCGCAGACGGGCCAACCATCGAGATATTGAGCTACGCCGGAGCGAGCGGACCGCACCAGGCCTCGGCTGTCAACGATTTGGGGCTCGGGCACCTCGCGTTTGAGGTCCACGATGTCGATGCCGTCGGCAGGGACATCGTGCGCGCAGGGGGCACGATGGTCGGAGAGCCCGCGACGACGGAGATCGTCGGACGGGGGACGCTGCGCGTGGTGTTTGCCCGAGATCCCGAGGGAAACATCATCGAACTCCTGTCATGGGGCTGACAGTCACCGACCACCTTGCGTTGGTCGGTACGAGCTGTTGCGACCGGGGTTCGGCTGGTGCGACGGCGTCGGCGGACCCGGCGAGGGACCCGACCCCCGCGCGGCGGTTGGGGTCCATGATCGGACTTCCGTCTGATTCCGGTGCCTCAGCGCGGGGCTCTGTCCGTCACTGACCTCGCCAAACGGGCGGCGGTTGAGGTCTCGGGCGTACGGTCCAGTTTGGGAGCTGGATCCGTTTCCGCTTGTCCTGCTTCGGCAGGTCACCTGGCCGCCGGCACAGTCTGCACTTCGTTTCGGGGAGTGGGCCGGCCGGCGGTTCTCTGCGACTCAGGGTTGCCGCTCGCGGTGCGGGCGTGGTCTCGATTGCCATCACCATCGCCGGTGGCGTGGTGGCTACCGGGGTCTCGCGACATCACGCAAGCACCGGAGCCGGGGTGCCGGGGGTGGTCTTCGTCCCTGGCGCTAGGCCGGCATTCGATCCGTCGCTGACGGAGAGCCAGCTTTGTTCATGATGAACGTCTCGACCGCGATGTCGGGGTCGACGTGATGGTCAGACAGGAACGCCTCCACGTGACGCCCCGTGATCTCTTCGATCTGGGGTATCAGGATCGGCGCCATGGCGTGCTGGAAGGCTCGCCGCATCGCTGAGACCATGTCGCCGCGACCATCGGCGATGAGGGTGTGTTCGGCTTTCGTCAGGTTGTCGCGCAAGACGACGGTCACAACCTCGTCCGACACCCATGCACGAACCTTCGACGGCCCCCGACCGGTCTGATCGACCGCCGTCGCAACCACCAGGTTGGCGATCGCCACCCCCTGTTCGCTGTTGCTCAAGCGCACCGTTGGTGTGGCATCCATGATTATCGTCCTCGCTCAGGCGTGTCCTCTGAGCTCGTGACGGGCCCCAAGGCAGCGCCCTACACGTACAACCTTGACAGGCAAACGACACCGCTCCCCGCCAGGACCGGCGGTTGGTTGCGCAGCACCTCAACGTGGTCCCCGCGGCCTCCCGGTCCTGCGTCCGCACAGACTCGCACCGTGGTCGCGTCAGCGTGCATCGCTCATGGGGTCGAGACGTTCCGGCCGCCGGTCCACTCCAGGATGAGGCGGGTCGCCGCCTCGGGCTCGTCCCACTGTGGGAGGTGGCCGCTGTGCTCGAACCAGTGGATCGTGGCGTCCGGGAAGGCCTCGGCGGCGCGTTTGGCCTGCCGGGTGAGCGTTACGAGGTCGCGGCGCCCCCACCCGATCAGGATCGGCCCCCTGGACTCGCCGGCCGGGATTCCTCCCTGGCGCGGGCCCTTCACGAGCCCTTCGAGGGCATCATCGAACGAGGGCGCGTCCACGTAGGCACGCATCTCGTTCAGGACGACCTCCGACGGTAGGGCCCAAGGCCTGGCGGAGAACTGCGCGAAGAGTGCCGTGCGTGAAACCGGGTTGCGGACGAGCACCGGCAGCAACGGCCGCAGCGCGCGAATGAGCTTGATGGATGTGCCGATCGAGGCACCGAAGACCTTGACCTCGCGGTCGTTCCAGAAGCCGCCTGGATCGAGCGCCACCGTCGCGCCGACGCGTTTGCGGCGGGCGAGCTCCAGGACCAGCCGGGCGCCCATCGAGGTGCCGACGCAGTCGACACCGTCGAGGTCGTGCTCGACGAGGAAGGCCTCGAGGGCATCGGCGAGCGTGGTGATGGTGACCGGCCCGTCGAGGGGCGGGGTCCGGCCGAAGCCCGGCAGGTCGGGCGCGATGATCTCGCGCTCCAGGGCGAGGTCATCGGTGATCGGGTCGAAGGAGTGGCGGTTGCCGCCGAGGCCGTGGACCAGGAGAAGGGGCGGGCCGGAACCGCGACGATCGAACTGCATGATCGACACGTTACGAACCCCGGCCGGGCGGTCAGCAACTGGAGGTCGCTCCGGTGTGAGTCGGAGGCGGGCGCCCGCCTGCGTGACCGGCCGTGCTCGTCGGCGCGTACGAGCCTCGCGTTCGATCCGTGCCGTCGCTCAGCGATCGTCGCGGCTGGGTGCTCGTCGGTGGAGCCGCTCGATGGCGACGAGTTCAGTTCCGCGCCCCAGTGTGACCGAAGCTCGTGATCCGCCAGCCGCTCCTCGTCGGCTTGAGCGCGAGGCGCACTGGGCTGCGACCGGGGGCGTGGATGACGGCGCCGCCGCCGACCAGCTTGCCGTCGTCCTCGGTCTCGGTCACGTCAGCCATGACCACGTCGGCTGCAAACGGTGAGAATGCCGCCACCGCAGAGCGGCACGTCTTGGTTCCGAGGGCCGCGCTCTGTTCGCGGAGCAGACCACGCACCGCGCCGCGCGAGAGCAGGGCGCACGACGAGTCGTAGTCGCGCTGGTATGCGCCGCGGTAGAACAGGAACACGGTCGCGAGCGAATCACCGTCGCCGGCGTCCCCGATGTCGGCACCGGCGTCGGTGAGTTGCTTGATCGTGGCCGTCGCCGAGTCCGTGACGGACACGTCGATTCGGACCGGCGTCGAGCCTTGAGGCGTCGAAGCGGCCGGTGCCTGAGATCTGGCGGGAGTGATGACCGCCACCGAGACGACGAACAAGACGAAGATCACGAGACGACGCACGCGCCGAAGCGTACGAGGCCCCCGCCACCACGTCCAGCAAGCCGCTCGTAGGCCGATCAGCCTGATGACACACGCCGCGCGGTAGCGTCTGACCTACTCGGCGCGAGGATACGATCGCGCAATTATGTTGCCGCTGCTCGTCGCTGAGACTTCGTCGTCTGACTCGTTCATGGTCACGCCGAGCGCAGGTCTGATCGTGTGGATGCTCGTTGCCGTCGCTGTGTGGATGGGCTGTGCCCTCGCGATCGGCCGCTTGGCGCGGGCTCGAGGACAGTCGTTTGGCCTTTTCTTCGCGGTCAGCTTGATCGCCTCTCCGCTGATTGCCGCAGCGGCCTTGATACTCATGCCTGAGCGAGCCGCGAGCTGATTCGCGAACCACCGGAGCGCAGAAGGTAGGGGCTTCACCCTGCCTCGTTCGGGGATCCCCGGTTGCGAAACGAGATGGTCAAAGGACCGTCTGTTAGCCGTTCCGCCCTTGGCGCCTACCTCGGCTCAGCTGCGGCGTCCCGTGATCGTGACCTCGTCCACAGCGTCGCGGCGAACATTGCGACGCCGAAGATCACGCCCGACAGGATCGTCGAGACGGTCGTCCTGTCCTCGAACAGCCAGGTCAGCAGACCAAAGATCGCGCCGGCCGCGATTGCACCGAGCAGGAGAGCCCACGGCGACGCTTCAGGGGCAACTGTCTCCTCGGTCCCAGGTAGGAAGCCCAAGTAGACGAGCGCCTCACGGCCGCGCTGTCGCAGCGAACTCATAGCCGGACCGTAGCTCGACACCGCCACGCCCAAGCGGGCGACGCGGGGCGCCCAAAGGGATCGTTCTGCGTGGCGGTCAGTCCCAGCCCAGGTAGGGCGTTTGCGCTTCGCACGCTGAAATTGCCCGGGCCAGGTCGGCCGGTTCCTTCGGCGCGACATCAACCGAGTCGCAGCCGGCGACAGCCAAGACGCCGAGCCCGATCGAGGCGCTCACGCGGCGGAACCGCGCATGATCTATCGGCTCAGCCGCGCCGAGAGGGGCAGAGCGACCATGTTGCCCGACACGAACGTCCCCAGCACCCACCAGAAGCCGTCGACGCCGACGGCTTTGAGGATCCCGCCGACCAGGGCGATCGCGAGCACGTACGCCACGGTCGCACCAGCTCCGACGGAACGCGAACTTCCGATTTCACCGCGGAGCACCGCTCAGCGTCCCCGACGGCTGCGCGTCCACCGGCTTGCCGTCCGATGGATCGCTGACTCGATGGCGAACCACATCAGCGCCGCGATGAGCACGAAGACCACGAGGCCCAGCGAGAGCGGCGCGCCGTTCTCGGTCTCTTCCCAGACGTAGTAGCCCACCACGAGCGCAAGCGCGGCGCAGACCTGGTACGCGCGGGAGCGAAAGACGGCCACGCCCCGATCCTGACGCCGTCGCCACCGATCCGTTCCAGCACGGCCGGTCGCCCACGCGCCCCACTCACCGTTGCTCCGGCAGTGCGCCTGGGGATGCACTTCTGCGAGTCGCAGCGGTCAGCCGAAGCAGCTGCGGAATTCGTAGGTCGTTCTGACGCGTGTGGTGCCGTAGGCGATTACGGCGGGGTACGCCACCCGGGCCGCCCAGACACCGCCCGTGACGGCGATGGTTCGCGCTTCGCCGCGGTCGGGCTTCAGTCGGACGTGTTCGATGCCCGTTGGCAGGACGCCTACCAAGTCGATCGAGGTCGGCGTGCTCTGCAGGCATGCCGCTGGGACGACTGCGCCGGAGCGGCCGAGGCGCTCGCTCGGCCGACAGGGCCCGTAGTACGGCTCGCGATCTTTGCCGTAGCGGGCGGGAAAGACGCGTAGGAAGCATGAGGACTGCGGCCCGGGCACGAGCCACAGCTCCTTCCCGCGGACCAAGCGCCGTGCTTCGGCGCGGCGGAGCAGAACCTGGTCCTCGGTGAACGTCGTCTGCTGTGAGCGAGGCGGTTCGTCGGCCGTGGTACGAGGCCGCCGGAGAATTGGCAGGCGTTGCGCGGCCGCCGGAATCGGCGCGGCGCAATAGCGCTGGCGCCTGGCAACCCACGGCACGTCGAGCGCCGCGGCGCTGGGCGACAGACGTATGAGCGTGTCGCACTCCTGGCGCTCCGGGTCGCGGGTGTCCAGGATGCCCTGCGTCTTGGTGTCCTCGCCGTTGCGCGTGGGCTCCACGAGCCTGCGCGTCCCCAGCGGCGAAGCCAACCGCACGGTCGACGGACCGGACCGGAGGTCGGCGGTGCAGGCGTAGTCGCCGAAATGAGCGACCGTGACCTCCGGGATCCGGATCTCGACCCGGCGCGAGGTCTCGCGCACCGTGACGCGCCCCGGCTCGCTCGCGCAGTGTGGGATCTCGTGCCAGACCGTCACTGAGCGCCCGTCGGCGCTGACCGCCCGCAGCTCAAACGGGATGAACCCCACGAACCGCCCGCCGCGCGTCCCTACCGTCGACACGATCGCAACGGCCACGAGCACCACGACCACGACAACAGCGATGACCGCACGCCTCACCCACCCCAGTCAACTCGATCGCCGCACGGCACGCTGCGCCTTACCGATCGGCCCCGGCTCCGCCACCGCCGCGACACAGGACCGGTGCCCACGGTTCCGAGGAGCCTGTCAAGGGCCCGTACGACCTCGTCCCTGACCGTCGGGGTGCTCGTCGGCGTCGTGCTCGTGCCAGCCCGATGAAGCGGTCTAAGGTGCCGGATGCTGCCTTTCGGTTCGGTGCGTTGCGTCTCCCTCTTCGCCGCGCTTATTCTGCCAGCCCTGGCGGGTTGCGGACGAGCCACATCGGACACCGCGCGCATGTCGTCCTCAACGCCGGCCCCGTCGAGCGGTGAGGCTACGACTCCGGGCGGTGGTGTTCGCTCCAGTCGTGCGGTGAAGAAGGTCGGCGGCCTGACCTACACGCCGTTGGCGGACTACAGCGGCCGCGTGTCGATTGCCTTCCGCGACGGCCTGGTCGCCGTGGCCGTTGGCGGTCCGAAGGTGCTGCAGTTGCTCGTGTCGGATGACGGTCGGCCGCCGCAAGAGGCGCAGGGAGCCGGACCGATACCAATCTGGGGCCGGGTTCACGTCGGCTCGAACCAGGCGGGAACGCTCGTCGTCACGTACCCCCGCTGCTCGACGGCGACGCTGCGCACCTGCGACATCTACGAGTGGAACAGCGAGACCCATCGCGAGAGGCTGCTGCGGCTGGCGTCGAAGTCCGGCCGGGCCGATCTCGAGGCGACCGAGGATCGAGGCAACGTGCTCCGTGTCACCAGCCTGACCCCCGACGCAGTCGTCGACCAGGAGGCCTTGCTAGGCCAGGAAGATCCGGCCGGTTCCGTCACCCTGCAGGAGCGACGGCGATCAACGCACCGGCTGCTCGACTCCGGCGGTTACGGCGTGGTGATGAACGTCGGGAAGATCGGTTGGCTCGAGTCCAGGCCCAGCGATCCGTGCGGCAGTGTCACGGCCCGAATGCGGAACCAGCACACCCGGCGCACGATGTTCAGCCACAAGACCTTCTGCGACCAGGAGGAGGGTGGCGAGCCCGTCGGAGTGGGAATCGTGGCCGGCCAGTTCATGTTCGGGTTCACGCGCACCTACGAGGACGCCAGCGTCTTCGCCCATCCGATCGATACCGGCCCGAGGCGCCAGCGCGCAGCCTCCCTGCGAGGCTCGGCCGTGGACTTCGCGCCCGTCACCAGCGATTCCGGATACGTCGTCGATGGTTTCGGCTGCGACGGCCGCTGGGAGGGCACGGTCCCGCGTGGACGCTGCCACGTCGACCTCGTCACCGGACTGAACCTGCGCTGAGACGGTGGTCGCTCAACGATCGCCAGGAGGGACGCTCGTTCAGGCGAAGCGCTTGCAGCTTCGACGACGTGCGCAACGCGAGGTCGTCACGGTCGCGGTCCGCGGCCGCGCCCCGGTGGGCGAGCGTCGAAAGACCCCTTGGTCGATCGCGGGGATGACTCCCGGGCAGCGGGGTCGGCTACCGCCGAAATCACCACCAGCGCTCGCCCTGCTGCCACCCCAAGCGCAGGATCAGCACGGTCACCACGACGAGGAAGACCACGCGCACGAAGCCGGACCCGCGGCTGATCGCCGTTCGCGCGCCCAGGTAGCCACCCAGGACGTTGACGACGCCGAGCGCCAGGCCGAGCTGCCAGAGCACCGATCCGTGCAGCGCGAACAAGGTCAGCGCGCTGAGGTTGGTGACCAGATTGACGATCTTGGCCGTGGCGCTGGAGGCCAGGAAGGAGTAGCCGACCAAGCCGACGAGGGCGAAGACCAGGAACGACCCCGTTCCTGGGCCGATGAGCCCGTCGTAGACGCCGATCACCCCTCCGGTGGCGACGGCGGTCCAGACGTGTCGGCCGCCGGAGTGACGCAGGGCGGTTACCTGCCCCATGGTCGGCTGCGACGCGGTGTACAGCCCCACCGTCACGAGCGCAACGAGCACGACCGGGACGAACACGTCCCCCGGTAGCGACGCAGCACCGGCCGCGCCGAGAGCTGCGCCCAGCCCGGCGGAAAGGGCCATCGGCACCACCGTGCCTGGGTCTGCGCGGTCTTCACGGGGCACCCGCCGGGCATACGTCACGGCGCTCACCGCCGTGCCGAGCGAAGCCGCGAGCTTGTTCGTCGCCGCGGCATGCACGGGGACCATGCCCGGCACCAACAGCAGCGCGGGCAGGAGCACGAGTCCGCCGCCACCGACCACGGCGTCGACCCAGCCGGCGAGGAACGCCGCGA
>JAURVW010000829.1 GCA_030655275.1 Solirubrobacteraceae bacterium | reverse complement strand
ACTGCATCGCGATCTCGACCGATCCCTCGGAGCTCTCGCCCTCGAAGTAGACGATCTTGCGACCCATCGTCTCCTTGGCGGAGTTGAGGTGCGCGACGAAGTCGGCGATGCCGCCCTCGGCGTGGAACGTCGCGGACTTGCGATCGCCGCGCTCGTCGACCAGGTTGATCTTGAGACCCTTCGTGAGGAAGGAGGTCTCGCGCAGGCGCGTCTCGAGGATCGCCCAGTCGAAGACGATCTCCTCGAAGATCTCCGGATCCGGGGCGAACGTGATCGTCGTGCCGTGCTCGGTCGTCGCCTCGCCCTGCTTGATCGGATTGCGCGGGACGCCGCGGTCGTAGCTCTGGCGGTGGACGAAGCCGTCGGTGCGGACCTCGGCGTCGAGCGTCGTCGACAGGGCGTTGACCACCGAGGAGCCGACGCCGTGGAGGCCGCCGGACACCTTGTAGCCGCCGCCGTCGCCGAACTTGCCGCCGGCGTGGAGGACCGTCAGGACGATCTCGAGGGCGGACTTGCCCTCCTTCTCCATGATCCCGACCGGGATGCCGCGGCCGTCGTCGCGGACCGTGACGGAGTTGTCCGGGTGGATCGTGACGTCGATCGTCGTCGCGTGGCCGGCGAGGGCCTCGTCGACGGAGTTGTCGACGATCTCCCAGACGAGGTGGTGCAGACCACGGAGCCCCGTCGAACCGATGTACATGCCCGGACGGAGCCGGACGGCCTCGAGACCTTCGAGGACGGTGATGTCGTCGGCGCCGTAGGAGGCGTCGCCCGTGTGGTTCCCGGTCGACCTGGTGTTGGCCGCGTCGGCGGGATCCGGCTCGTCAGCGGGAGTGGGCTGGGGTTCGTCGGCCATGAGGAAGGGCAGGCTCCGTTGCGCGTAGGCGCGGCGGTGGAAAAGAGGTGCTCGCGGGTGGCGAGCATCTGGTGGAGTCTACCGGTCCCGGTCGACGGAAAGGCGATCTGAGCCGTTCTGGCACTTCAGCCGGGTGAAGATGGCACTAAGCGGTTGCAATCCGCGAGAGGACCGTTTCCCGGCGCGAGAGCGATTCGCCGGGTCGAACCCAAACGCCTGTTCGGGGAGACCGCCCTCAGCGGCTGCGACCCGCCGGACCCTGGAACTTCAGCTCGCAGGTGAGGCCGAGGTGCTCGGTGATCATCGCTGCGAGATGGGGCTGCATGAGTTGGAGCTCGCCTGCGAGGGAGCCGGACTCGCAGCGGATCACGATGGAACCGTCCTTGGCCACGTGCGAGGGCATCGAGTGCTCGGCGTGGCGGCGGCCGGCGATCTCCGGCCAGGCCGTCTGGAGCCGGGTGAGGGGATCGGTCGGGGCGATCTCGGCGATCACGTTCGCCATCACGTTCGCCATCGGCCGCGGCCCGCGGCGCCGGGGGGATTTCCACTCAGCGGGCATCAGGCGTCCTCGATCTCGACGAGGCTCGTCGGCACCGCGGCATCGGGTTCGGCGGCCACGTGCACGAGCTGGGCAGCACTCGGGATGCCGAGCGGGCCGAGCTCGTCGGCGGAGGTGGTCGCGATCACCACCTGACCGTACCGGCACACCTCGCTCACCAGCCGACGGCGACGGCCGGGATCGAGCTCGCTGCCCACGTCGTCGAGCAGCGCCAGCGGAGGATGCCCGCGCACCTCCGTGATCAGGGCGCGCTCGGTGAGGAGGAGCGCGAGCACCGCCAGGCGCTGCTCGCCCTGGGAGCCGTAGGCGCGCAGATCGCGGTCGTCGCGGCGGATGAGGAGCTCGTCGCGGTGCGGACCGACGGTCGTGAAACCGCGCTCGCGATCGCGGTCGCGGCGCTCGGCCAGGAGTTGAGCGAGGTCCTCGACCGACTCAGTCGCATCGGCCGCGCGGTAGGCCAACGTCGGTTTGCCCGTGATCCCCAAGTCGACCCCGAGGTCGTGGAAGCCTGTGGACAACGCCTCGATCGCCGACCGTCGCGCGTCGCGCAGCGCGAAGGCGTGCCGGGCGAGCTCGGCCTCCCATGCATCCATCGCCGGCGACAACGGCCGATGCAGGAGGGCGTTTCGCTGCGACAGGGCCCGCGAATACTCGACGCGGGCGGCGTTGCGACTCGGCCACAGCGCGGCGATGAGCTGATCCACATGTGCGCGGCGGCCCTGTGGAGAACCCTGCACGAGCGCGAGCCGGTCGGGCGCGAAGACCACGACGAGCGGCCGCGGCGCCCCGAGTTCCACGCGGCCGCCGTCGAGCACGTGCTGGCGTTCGGCGCTGCCACGATGCACGGTCAGCGAGACGCGATGCTCGGTCCCGACGGAGTCGGCGAAGCGCAGCTCGGCCTTGCCCGCATCCTCGCCGTGCCGCACGAGCTCGCGATCGGTGCGCGTCCGCCAGCTACGGCCGGTCGCGGCGAGGACGATCGCCTCGAGCAGGTTGGTCTTGCCGGCGCCGTTGGGCCCGTCGACGATCGTGAGATCGCGGTCGAGCGGCAGCTCCAGCGCGGCATGCGTGCGCAGCTGGGCGACACGCAGCGACCGGGCTCTCATGCCTCGACCATAGTCACGGGGCGCCCCAAACCCCGGGAATTGCGGACCGCGCGATCGGGCCCCGCGAACTCCACACCGTTGGTCGACTGGGTTGTGGATCGTGCGTGCGATGAACCGCGCGGCGGACGCAGGTGGCCCCCTGGGCGATTGAGGGAGCCGGGTGGTTCAGCGTGCGTGCGAGGCGCGACTCAGACGTCCAACCGGAGCGGCATGACGAGGTAGGTGAAGGCGGAGTCGTCGGTGGCCTCAAGGACCATCGGGCGGACCGGGTTGATGAGCCGCAGGCGGACCGTGTCGGTGGAGACGTTCTCCAGGCCGGCGCGGAGGTAGTCCGGGTTGAAGCCGATCTCGAGCTCTTCGCCAGTCCACGGGGCGGGGATCGACTCAGAGGCCTCACCGACGTCCTGCGTGGCGGCGGCGATGAGCAGCTCGCCCTCGGTGAACTTGAGGCGCAGCCGGGCCGACTTCTGCGCGAGGAGCGCGACGCGACGCAGCGCCTGGGACAGCTCCTCGGTGGAGATGATCACCTCGGAGGTGAAGTTCTCCTGGAGCAGCTGGCGGTAGTTCGGGAACTGGCCGTCGAGCAGGCGGGAGACGAGCGTGGTGCCTTCCCAGCGCACGATGATCCGGCTCTCGTGGCGGCGGAGCTCGATGGTGGAGTCCTCCGGCACGGCGGCCTTGGCGATCTCACCGAGGGCGCGGTGGGGGATCGTCGCCTCGAGGCCCTCGCCGCCGATCGACGTGTCGAGCTTGGTCTCCTTCACGGCGAGGCGGTACGCGTCGGTGGCGACCATGCGGAGCTCGTCGCCCGTCGCGCTCACGAGCACGCCGGTGAGGATGAGGCGGGTCGCGTCGCGGGCGGCGGCGCGTTCGACCTTCGCGATCGTGTCGCGCAGGGCGCCGGCGGAGAGCTGGACCGGATCCTCGCCATCGAGCGGCGGCAACGGCGGGACGTCGTCGTCGCGCAGGGCACGGAGCTTGAAGCTCGCGGCGCCGGAGTTCACCGAGACGAAGCCGGTCTCCTCGCTCGTGAGCTCGACGGTCGGCGCCGGCAGCGAGCGGGCGACGTCGAGGAGGAGCTTGCCCGGCAGGGCGATCGAACCCGAGCCGCCGACGGTGGCAGGGAGCTCGGTCTTGATGGCGAGGTCAGCATCGACGGCTTCCAGCGCGACGCTGCCGGCCTGGGCGACGAGGCGGACTCCGGCGATCGGCTGCATCGCACTGCGGCCGCTCGCGACACGCGAGACGGCAGTGAGGCGCTCGACGAGGTCGGCGGTGGTGCAGCTGATGGAGATCACGGGAAAAGGAGTTGGGTTCTTTGGAGTAGTAGGGCTGTGGATCCTGTGGACAACGACGTGGAAGCCCGGCAGGACAGGGGACTCTGAGCCTGGGCGCTGTGGATGGCGCGCGGGCCC
>JAURVW010000820.1 GCA_030655275.1 Solirubrobacteraceae bacterium | reverse complement strand
GAGCACCGGGCCGGGCGTCGGCGTCGACGACGGAACGGGGGTGTTGACGACGGGGCCCGTCGTCGGCGTCGGTGCGGGCGTCGCGGTCGTCGGCGTCGGCACCGGCGGGTTGACGACGGGGCCGGTCGTCGACCGGGGCGTCGGCGTCGGCGTCGGCGTCGCCACGACGAACGGGCTCGGCGTCGGCGGTGCGGGGACGTCCGAGACCTCGAAGGCGAACGCGAGCGGGCTGGCCCCCTCGGCGGGCGTGCACGCGGCCGGGCCCAACGGCTCGGTGACGCGACCGTTGATCGTCGTGCCGTCGAACTCCATGGTCAGGTTCTGGAGCGTGAAGAGGCCGGGACCGTTGCTCGTGCCGTCCTCGGGCAGCGAGAAGTCGAAGCTACCGTTGGCCCAGACCGTCCCGTCCAGGTTGTAGATCGAGCCGGCGTAGAATTTCGCCGTCGTCGAGAACCCGGGCGAAGCGACCTGCACATCGCCGGTCGCCTGGAACTCGAGATCGTCGCCGCCGAGGTCTCGCACCGTCTGGACGAGTTCATCGACTGCGGGGCTCACGCTCAGCGGCAGGCGGTAGGACCGACCGCGCTTCAGCCGGACCGGGCTCGTGAGGTAGAAGCCCACCTCGAAGGACCGGCGGCCGACGTTCGGCAGCTCGCACTCGTACGACACCTTCTTCGTGAGGTACTGCAGCTGGGTCGGCTCGAGCGTGGGGAGCGGAACGGGCGTCGGCGTCGGCGCGGGTGTCGCCGTCGGCTCCGGGGTCGGAACGGGTGTCGGCGTCGGCGGGCCTGCCGGCGTCGGAGTCGGGCCGCCCGGGACGGGCGTGGGCGTCGGGTTCGGCCTGGGGGTCGGGGCCGGCGTCGGCGTCGGCGCGGTCACCCCGCGGAACGTTCCGATCGCCGTGTCCTGCGTGGACGGCGCGAGCGCGCACGAGGACCAGTACGCGAGCTGGCCATTGACGTATCCGCGGGGAGCCTGCGGATCGTCGGTCTGCGGCGCGGGAAGTGCCTGACCGTCGGCGTCGTAGGGGAGCAGGAGCAACACCGCACCACCGTTCACGGCGTACGGATGATCGGCGTCCGGCGCAGCGTCGGCCGGAATGTCGAACGTCGTGGAACCCACCCCCCGGAAGCCGAGGTCACCACCCGGGTTGCGTGCCGTCGTGGACAGGTTCAGCGTGAGCGACGGGTACCGGCGGAAGTCGGCCTGGATCGACGACGTGATCTTCGTTCCGAGTTCGAGCTTGCCCTGGAAGGCGACGCCGCCGAGCGCGGCGAGTGCCGTCGACGGATCCCCCTGGAGGATGACGGTGCCCGACGCCCCATACGAAGGTGATGTGCCGCGCACGACGGCGCTGGGGATCTCCGCGCTGAACGAGACCGTCGCGGGTGCGCTCCCCGCATAGGGAAGCGCGCAGCTGAGCGTCACCGTCTTGGAGAACCTCGCTTGCGCTGACGGCACAACGGCGGCCGTGAGGGCGAGTGCCGCCCCTGCGGCCATTACCATCCGGCGACGCCGGGACGAGGAATGGACGGACGAGCGAGATCCCTGCACGGGGACTCCTGACGGGCGGGGACAGGATGCGACCCTGACCACGCCGACGGCCGGCGTCCTCTGGGTCGCGACGCCCGGGGGTGCGTCGGGCGGGGCTGGATCGGCCTCGCTTGCCGCCAGCCTGCCACGCGATCACCGCCGCGTCAACCGCGTCAGAGCGTCGCGGCGAGCTCGCTGGCCTGCTGGATCGCACGCTTGGCGTCGAGCTCGGCGGCGACGTCGGCCCCGCCGACCAGGTGCGTCGTCACGCCTGCGGCCACGAGGGCGTCGTGGAGGTCGCGTCGCGGCTCCTGCCCGGCGCAGATCACGACGTGGTCGACGTCGATCACGCGCGTGCCCTCCTCGCCGTCGACGGAGAAGTGCAGGCCGTCGTCGTCGATGCGTGTGTAGCTCGCGCCGGCGATCATCTCCACGGCGCGGTGCTGCAGCGCCGCGCGATGCACCCAGCCGCTGGTCTTGCCGAGCCCGCCGCCGACCTTCGTCGTCTTGCGCTGCAGCAGATACACCTGCCGCGGGGAGACGGGATGCTCGCCTCGCGTGAGGCCGCCGTCGGCCTCCTCGGGGTCGGTCACGCCCCACTCCTTCTGCCACGCGGGCAGGTCGAGTGCCAGCGACGGGTGCGCGGCATCGTGGGTGAGGAACTCGCTCACGTCGAAGCCGATGCCACCGGCGCCGATCACGGCCACGCGCTCGCCGACCTGCACCTCGCCCGTGATCACCTGCTGGTAGCCGACCACCTTCGGGTGGTCGATGCCGTCGATCACCGGCGTGCGCGGCTCCACGCCGGTCGCGAGGATCACCTCGTCGTGGCCGGCCGCGACGAGCTCGTCGGCCGTGATCAGGGCGCCGAGCGACTGGGTCACGCCGGTGAGCTCGAGCTGGCGACCGAAGTAGCGGAGGGTCTCGCTGAACTCCTCCTTGCCGGGGATGCGCTTGGCGAGGTTGAACTGACCGCCGATCTCGTCGCCACATCGATCAGCTCGACGGTGTGGCCGCGGCCCGCGAGCACGGTCGACGCCGCCAGCCCCGCCGGCCCGGCCCCGACGACGGCGATCCGCTTCGGCGCCGTGGTCGGCAGGTAGTTGAGCTCGGTCTCGCGGCCCGCGCGCGGGTTCACGAGGCACGTCGCGTGCTTGCGCTTGAAGATGTGGTCGAGGCAGGCCTGGTTGCAGGCGATGCACGTGTTGATCTCGTCCGCGCGACCCTCCTGCGCCTTGATCGCCCACTGCTCGTCGGCGAGCAGCGGGCGCGCCATCGAGATGAGATCGGCGTCGCCGCGGGCGAGCACGTCCTCGGCCACCTCCGGCGTGTTGATCCGGTTCGATGCGACGACCGGGATCGAGAGGTGCGGGCGCAGCTTGCCCGTCACCCACGTGAAGGCTGCCCGCGGCACCGAGGTGACGATCGTCGGGACGCGCGCCTCGTGCCAGCCGATGCCCGTGTTGATGATCGACGCGCCGGCGGCCTCGATGCCCTGGGCCAGCTCGACGACCTCGTCCCACGACTGCCCGCCGGGCACGAGATCGAGCATCGAGAGGCGGTAGACGATCACGAAGTCGGGGCCGACGAGCTCGCGCGTGCGCATGACGATCTCGAGCGGGAGCTTCATCCGGTTCGCCGCCGAGCCGCCGTACTCGTCGGTGCGGTGGTTCGTCGCGGCCGAGATGAACTGGTTGATGAAGTAGCCCTCCGAGCCCATGATCTCGACGCCGTCGTAGCCGCCCTCGCGGGCCAGCAGCGCCGACTTGGCGAAGTCGTCGATGGTCGACCGCACGCCACGGGTCGAGAGCGCCTTCGCCTTGAACGGGTTGATCGGCGCCTTCGTGGCGGAGGCCGACACGTTGAACGGGTTGTAGCCGTAGCGTCCGGCGTGGAGGATCTGCAGGGCGATCTTGCCGCCTCCGTCGTGCACGGCATCGGTGATCACGCGGTGCTTGGAGGCGGCGCTCTTCGTCGCCAGGCGGGAGCCGAACGGCGACAGCCAGCCCTCGCGGTTGGGGGCGAAGCCACCGGTGATCATGAGGCCGACGCCGCCGCGCGAACGCTCTGCGAAGTACTCCGCGAGCTTGGGGTAGTCGCTGGCCTTGTCCTCCAGGCCCGTGTGCATCGAGCCCATCACGATGCGGTTGCGCAGGGTCGTGTGGCCGAGATCGAGCGGCTGAAAGAGGTTCGGATACGGCGACAGGGACGCAGGGGAGGCCATAACGCAGTTATACACCAGGGTTCGGGGGAGCGGGACGGGCCGGACCGGGCAGTGGACACATGGGTCCGGCCGGGCGGCGGAGCAGGCCGGCGGCGCGGGGGAAATCGTTCGGGACGGCGCACCCGTGTAACGAATCCCCCGACCCGTGCAACATAGGCCCCGATGCGTCGCAGACGACAGGGCAGGGCCGAGCAGGCTCCCTCGGCTTCGGGCGACGGCCCGGA
The DNA here is from genome assembly GCA_030655275.1 of Solirubrobacteraceae bacterium. Lineage (GTDB taxonomy): Bacteria > Actinomycetota > Thermoleophilia > Solirubrobacterales > Solirubrobacteraceae > JAGIBJ01. The sequence continues at coordinate 4,406 of JAURVW010000820.1, read as the reverse complement.
CCGTTCGCGCCGCCACGAGGTCGACGGTCTGCCTCGCGAGGACGTCGACCGTGGGACCGTCGCGGGCGCCTTCGGCGGGCTCGACCTGGAGTCGCTGTACGCCGCTCACGGCGACGCGCTGCTCGTGTATCTCACTCGCCGCACCGCCGACTCGCAGATCGCCCTCGACCTCTGGGCCGAGTCGTTCGCGCAGGCGTTCGAGGCGCGAGGGTCCTATCGCGGTACCTCCGATGCCGAGGCCGGCGGCTGGCTCTACGGCATCGCCCGCCGCCAGCTCGCGCAGTACTACCGGCGCGGCAGCATCGAGACGCGCGCGCTGCAGCGGCTCGAGCTCGAGCGACCGCCGGCCCCCCCACTCGTCGTCGAGCAACTCGAGCGCAAGGCCGGCCTCGTCGCTCTGCGCGATGAGTTGCGCACGGCCCTCGCCGATCTCACGCCGGCCACCCGCGACGCGGTGCAGCTCCGCGTGGTCGAGGAGCTGGGCTACCGAGAGGTCGCCGAGCGCCTCGGCATCAGCGAGCCCACCGCTCGCGTGCGGGTCTCCCGGGGCCTGGCCTCCCTCGCCGAACTCCTCGATCGCGCCGCGGCGCAGGAGGCGGTCTCATGACCGACGACCGTCGCACCCCGCCCACCCCGCCCGGCGACGGCCCGGCCCCGACTTCGGTTTCGGCCTCGGACCTCGATCGCTTCGTCGCCGACTTCGGTACGACGTTCCTGGCGGCGACCCGGCGCGCGGGTGAGGGAGCGCAGGCAGGAGACGGCGCGGTCGATGGAGCAGGGACCGCGCTCGGCGTCGCCGAGGGGCCGACCGACGGGACGACACCTCGCGGCCCCGCGCAACGCGGGCAGCGTCGGCGCTCCTTCTCCCTGCGCCGGGGACGGGTCGGCCTGATCGGCGCGGCCACGCTGACCGCCGTGGTGGTCGGGGTCGTCGTCCTTCCGCTCACCCCGGCACCGAAGCCGTTCGTCAAGAGCCTCGACCCCGTCGCCGAGGCGCGCGCCGCGCTGGGCGAGCGCGGCGAGATCGTGCACTACGTCACCCGCACCGAGCGCGAGGACCGGGGCTTCAGACCGACCGAACCATCCCTCTGCGAGGCCCTCGAGCGCGAGGTCTGGCAGGCCGCCACCGACGGACCGAGGTGGCGGACCGTGCAGCCGGGCATGGACCGCAAGTGCGGAGTCATGTCGCGCGGCGACGGGACGCAGCTGCGCGGTGAGGAGCAGTTCGCGAGGACCGCGACGGAGTCCGTCGAGTACTACCCCGAGCTCGGCCGGGCGTTCGTGACGACCGGCCTGCCGTCGACCGGGCCCTCGTCGTATGGCGGACTCCCCATGATCGCCGCGCCGGAGCGGTACCAGGGCGCCGATCTGGTCAGCACGCTGCGGCGCATGCTCCGCGACGGGTACCTACGGACCGCGGGCTACGAGAACCGGAGGGGCGGGCGAGCCGCCTTCCGGCTCATCGGGGAGACGCGGACCACCACCGGCTCGGGGGCCAAGAAGATCACGACGACGACCCGCCTGAAGTACCTCGTCGACCCCTCGACCTTCGCACCGATCGAGCTCGAGAGTTCGTCGGACAGTCCGTTCCTCAGAACCCGGGACGGCGGGAAGGTCGAGTCGGTCTCCACGACGACCTTCCTCACGTACGAGACGCTCCCAGGCACGCCCGAGAACGAGAAGCTCCTGGAGATCCAGCCGAAGGGCCCGTTCACGACGGAGACGACGACGGCCGCGCAGTTCGAGGCCGATGCGAAGGCGCGCATGAAGCGGGAGAACGCCGAGGGGCGCGCGAACGCGCTGCGGACGAACGCCGAGCGCAAGCGCCGCGAGGCGAGCAAGCAGCCCTGACCCCAGCTGGCGCCGATCAGCCCGGCAGCGGGGCGGCGGGCGGCCGGTCAACCCGTCAACCCGTCAACTCGGCAGCACCATCACCGGCACGGTCGACTCGCCGAGGATCTCGGCGGCGCTGCTGCCGAGGAAGGTGCGAATCGGGCCGCCGCGGGGCCGCGAGCCGACGATGAGGAGTTCGCCCGGCACCCAGTCGATGGCCCCCAGCGCGTCGCGCCAGGTGGCGCCGTCGCCGAAGTCGGCGGAGACGAACCGGGTCGGGAGCCCCAGGGAGGCGAGCCCACGGATCGCGCCGTCGAGCGTGCCCTCCATCTGCTCTCTCCAGGCCGTCGCTATCTGCGCGCCGTAGCCCTGCGAGGCGATCAGCGACGCCGACCCGTTGCCGCGGATGAAGAAGGTCGCGACACGCAGCATGCTGTCGGCGCGATCCGCGAGCCGCGCCCCGAGCTCGAGCGCCTGTCGGCTGCCGTCGCCCGAGCCGAACGCGACGGTGACCCGCCGGATCGAACGGGGCGCGACCGACGCTTCGCCCCGACCCAAGGCCTCGTTCGATCCCGACCCGTCGCTTGGAGCCGAGGTCGAGCCCACATCGATGCCAGACCCCGGATAGCCGACCGGGGCGAGGTGCACCGGCACGGTGGCCGCGTGCAGGAGCGCCGAGGCGACGTCGCCCACGCGCGTGCGACCCGGCGTGCCACCATCGGCGGAGCCGAGGACGAGATGGGTCGCCCCGCGGCGCTCGAGCAGGTCGAGCAGTCCGGCCCGGACGGAGCGCGCCCCGATGGCGACGGTCGCGGTGAGTGCGTCGCCGAGAGCGGCCCGGGCCTCGTCGAACGCGTCGACGGCGATGAGGTCGAAGAAGTCGGCGTCGGCCATGCCATCGCGCAGCGGCGATGGGACCCCGGCAGGCACGAGGACCACGGCCGCGGCGACGACCGGCTCGTCGATCGACGCCGCGAGCACGCCGGCCCACGCGAGCGCCGCCGCATTGCGGTGACCGGGGCGGACGGCGACGACGATGGCCATGCGCCCGACCCTACGGAGGGGCCGGGGAGAAAACGCGGACGCGCCTACGCGAGCAGCGTGCCGATGCGCCCGAGGGCGCGCCGCGCGAGCGACGCATCGACCGCGAAACGGTCGCCGCGGACGACCGCAGCCGCCAGCCCGGTCCACAGACCGAGCAGCATCGCGGCGAGTTCGTCGGCGGGAGCCTCCGGCGTCTGGCCGGCGTCGATGGCCTCCTGCAGATCCGATCGCAGGTGCGCGGAGACCAGCTCCACCTCGGTGAGCAGCTGGCGACCGGCCTCGTGGGACGCGAGGTCGCCCGGCAGCGCCTGCACGCCGAGGAAGGCGCCGAGCGACACCGGCTCCGCCAGCGCGAAGTCGACGATCGCCTCCCCTAGCGCGGTGACGCGCTCGAGCGGACCGCGGTCGGCGCGAAGTTCCTCGAGCGTCGCGAACGCCGGGGCGGTACGACTCCAGGCGAGCTCCAGGACGAGACCGTCCTTGCTGCCGAAGTGGGTGTAGATCGACCCGACGGCGACCTGCGCACGATCGGAGACCTGCGCGATGGTCGTGTCGGTGATGCCCTGCTCGGTGACGAGCTCGTGGACCGCGTCGAGGATCACCGCACGGGTGCGGGCGGGACGGGGATCGGGACGACGCGTGGTGGCCATGGGGGGAGCCTCTGGAGACTTCGTGGCGACGGAGAGGGTCGGGCGCGCTGTCCCCGCACCCGACCGCCCGTCTATGGGACGCAGCTCCCGGAAGGCGTGACCCCCTGATCGCTGCAGTCGGTAACGTTACATCAGATGCCGTCACATTCAAAACGCGGTGAATCGGCGTCATTCCTGGCCTGAATCATGCCCACGAACGATGTAACGTCTCTCTCCGTCATGCTCCGTCCCGCCCTTCTCCCCTCGCCGTCGCTGCCCTCCGGCCGCACCCGCGCCGCCGGACGACCGCTGGCCGCCGCGCTGCTCGGTCTCCTCGCAGGCGCCCTCCTGCTGCCGTCGGGCGCGCTCGCTGCCGACTCAAACGGCGCCGGCGGCTCCCCCGTCGACCAGATCGCGATCGCCACCGGCGGCGCGACGGTCCTCACCGTGCTCCTGCTGTGGCTCGGCCTCGGCCACCGCTCCGGCAAGGTGGGCGTGCTGCAGCGCGCCTCCGACTTCGCCGAGCGCAGGTCCGGCCTCCCCGGCTGGGCCATCCTGCCGACGGCGATCGCGACCACCTCCCTCCTCATCGCCGTGTTCGGCATGTACTGGGACATCGCTCTCCACATGGGCGTGGGACGCGACGCCGGGCCGCTCGCCAACCCGGCCCACTACTTCATCCTCTTCGGCCTCTTCGGGATCTTCACCGCCGGGTACGTCGCGATCGTGCTGCCGGCCGCCGACCGCACCCCGCCGAGCCCGACCTTCATCGGCCTCACGCGCACCTGGCATGCCCCGCTCGGCGGCGTCCTGATCGCCGCGTGCGGCGCCTTCGCCCTGATCGGCTTTCCGCTCGACGACGTCTGGCACCGCATCTTCGGCCAGGACGTGACCCTCTGG
>JAURVW010000811.1 GCA_030655275.1 Solirubrobacteraceae bacterium | reverse complement strand
GCTGCCATAGGGCGGCTGCGGTGGATGGGGCGGGATCGGTCCGGACTGCATGGCTCTCGGGGGTCGGGGTGACTGGTGACCGAACCTAAGGGCGCATCGCCCGGGAGCCGAGCAGCGGGTGAGGCGCGTGGTCACCCGAGTACGCTGCCCGCGTGGCCGAAGGCACCGACAGCGCCGAGACGCCTCCGCCCTCTGGCGACGACGCCGATCACCCGCAGCCGCTTCGCGCCACGGCGCTCGTCCGGCACTGGGCGCCGAAGCTCGAGGCCGCCGGTATCGACACGCCGCGCCTCGACGCCGAACTCCTGATCGCTCGCGCCCTCGAGCTCGACCGCCACCGGCTGTTCCTCGATGACCCCGTCGTCGACGGCGAATCGCTCCTGCGCGCCGAAGCCCTGCTGCGACATCGAGCGGAGGACCGCGTGCCCGTGGCGTACCTGCTCGGCACCCGATGGTTCGACGAGCTCGAGCTGGAGGTGAGCCACGCCGTGCTGGTGCCCCGCCCCGAGACCGAGTTGCTCGTCGAGCTGACGGCCGCGCTGGCCCCGAAGGGTGCGACGACGATCGACGTCGGGACCGGGAGTGGGGCGGTGGCCGTCGCGCTCGCGGTCCGCCGGCCGGACCTCCGGATCACCGCGAGCGACATCGATGCCGATGCGCTCACCGTCGCCCGCCGCAACGCCGAGCGGTACGCCGACGAGATCCCCGCCGGCATCGCCTTCCAGCACGCCTCGCTCCTCGGCGACTGGCACGGCGAGGTGGTGGTGAGCAACCCGCCGTACGTGGAGGAGACGACCCGTCACACCCTTGCGCCGGAGCTCGCCCACGAGCCCGACCATGCGCTCTTCGCCGGCGAGGACGGGCTCGACGTGATCCGCCCGCTGATCATCCGGTGCCGCGACGAGGGGGTCGGCCTCGTGCTCATCGAGCACGGCTTCCAGCAGGCGTCCGCCGTCCGCGACCTCTTCACCGCCGCGGGCTATCGCCCGGCCACGCAGCGCGACCTCGCCGGCCACGACCGCATCACCTGGGCGCTACGCGAGGATCTCTGGCCGCTCACCGGCGATCAGACCGAGGCGCTGCGGCGCCTCGCCTGACGAACCGCGTTCCGCCTGGACCGGTCGACCAGCCGGGCCCGCCTCAGGCGAGCGTCGGCCAGCGCGATGCGAGCCGCTCGCGGGCGTCGGTCGCCAGGGGGTGCTCGGCGACGGGCTCGGAGGCCGGAGGAACTTGGGCGCCGAGCGCCTCGAGGGTGTCGCAGAAGGAACGCGCCAGGGCGTCGACGTCGTAGCCGCCCTCGAGGGCCAGGCCCACGGGCGCACCGAGTTCGCCCGCGACCTCGCGAATCGCGACGGCCATCGCGGCGAACCCGGCGTCGCTGACGGAGCAGGAGGCCAGCGGATCGTCGGCGTGGGCGTCGTAACCCGCGCTGATCAGCACGAGCTGCGGCGCGTAGGCCCGGGCGAGCGGCACGAGCACGTGCTGCACGAGCGACACGAACGTCTCGTCCCCGGAACCGGAGGGCACCGGCAGGTTCACGGTGAACCCCTCGCCGTCGCCGCGACCCGTCTCGCGGGTCGATCCCGTGCCCGGGTAGAGCGGGGCCTGGTGGATCGACGCGAACAGCACGGACGCGTCGGCCTCGAGCACCTGCTGGGTGCCGTTGCCGTGGTGCACGTCCCAGTCGATGATCATCACGCGCTCCAGGCCGTGGGCATGCACGGCGTGGCGGGCGGCGATCGCCACGGTGCTCAGCAGGCAGAACCCCATCGGGCGCGCCGTCTCGCAGTGATGGCCGGGCGGGCGATGGGCCGACGCCGCGGCACGAGGCCGGTCGTCGCCCCCGCCGAGCAGCAGGTCGACGACCTCCACCGCTCCGCCCGCGGCATGGATCGCGGCCTCCCACGAGGCAGGGCTCACGACGGTGTCGGCGTCGATGTGGCCGCCGCCGACGCGCGAAAGGGCCTCGATCCGGTCGAGATGCTGTGCCGGATGCACGCGCAGGAGTGCGTCTCGCGCCGCGGCCGGCGAATCGCGGCGCTCCCAACCGAGGCCACCGCGAGCCGCCAGCTCCCGCTCGATCGCGCGCAGGCGCTCGGCCCGCTCGGGGTGCGGACCGGTGTCGTGCTCCAGCGAGCTGGGATGCGTCAGCAGAACGGGAGCGGCCATGGGCGGTGCCTGATTCAGGGAGCGGGGGAGCGCGGAGCGGGGGAGCGCGGAGGGAACGAGGGCCCGCTACCGGACGACCTGCGAGCCGCCGGTGATGCCGTCCTCGCCCGTGTCGTGGAAGCGCACCCACGCCTTGTTCGTGCCGTCGTAGTCGGGAGCCCAGAGGATGAGCGTCGCGGCGCGGTCCCACACCGTCACCTGCTCCTCGCCCTCGGGATCCAGACCGCGCCAGATCCGGATGAACGGGTTGTGCTCCCACTCCTGGCCGGAGGTGGTGGGCAGCGTGTGGCCGGGATGCAGGATCGTGTCGGCCGGCAGCTGGGCGAGCCGCATGGCGGCGGCCTTCTGGTCGGCGTAGCCCGTGTTCGACGGCGCGAAGTTGCCACCGACCGTGCCCTTGAAGAGCGTGTCGGCGGTGAAGCAGTCGGTTCCGTTCACGAGAAAGGCGAGTTGGCCCGCGCAGTGGCCCTCGCTCAGGAGCGCCTCGATCTTCAGCCCGCCGAACTCGAGGGTGTCGCCCTCGCCGAGCGACTCGGCGGGGAGGAGGTCGGGCACGGCGACGGCGGTCACGGCACTCGTGAACAGGGGCGCCGCAAAGGCGGCGCGGTAGTCGTCGAGGCCGGCGATGTGGTCGGCGTGCTGGTGCGTGACGAGGATCGCCTCGACCGTCACCTCGAGCTCCTTCGCCGTCTCGATGAGCGGCGCGGTGACGCCGTTGCCGTCGATGATCACGGCGCTGCCGCCGCGTTCGTCGGCGACGAGATAGGAGTTCGAGGTCCAGCCCGGAGCCTCGGTGCGTTCGATGATCAAGGTCATGCGAACTCGATCACGGATCGGATGCCGTCCTGGTGGTGCATGAGGTCGAACCCCTTGTTGACGTCGTCGAGTGGCAGGCGATGGGAGATGAAGGCGTCGGCGTCGATCTCGCCCGCGAGGTACCGATCGATGAGCTGCGGGACCTGTTCGCGGCTCCGCACGCCACCGAACGAGGCGCCGACGACCGTGCGGCCGGTGATGAGGTAGCGCGGGATGATGTCGAGCGTCTCGCCCTTGCCGGCCACGCCGGTCACGCAGCAGACGCCCCAACCCAGACGCGCCGACTCGACGGCCTGCTGCATCACGCCCACGAGGCCGGTCGCCTCGAAGGTGAAGTCCGCGCCATAGCCGCCGGTCTCCTCGAGGATCCGGTCGACGATGCCGTCATCGGCGACCCACGTGTCGGTCGCGCCGTGATGGCGAGCGAGTGCCAGGCGGTCCTCCGAGAGGTCGACGCAGATGATCCGTTCGGCCTTCTGGAGCCGGGCACCGGCGACCGCGCCGAGGCCGACCATGCCGGCGCCGAACACGACCGCGGTCGCCCCTTCGAACACCGGCGCGCGGTACATGGCAGCACCGAGGCCGGTCGTGAGACCACACGCGAAGAGCGCGGCGGTCGCCAGCGGCGTCTCGGGCGAGATCTTCGCGAGGGAGTACTCCGACACGACCGTCGCCTCGGCGAACGTGGAGCAGCCCATGAAGTGGCGGAGTTCCTCGCCGTCCGGGCGCGAGAGGCGCGAGGTGCCGTCGGGCAGGTAGCCGAGGTTCTGCTGCTCGCGGATCGCGACACAGATGTTCGTGCGCCCGGAGACGCAGTTCACGCACTTGCCGCACTGCGGGCTGAAGAGCGTGACGACGTGGTCGCCGGGAGCGACGGAGGTGACGCCCTCGCCGACGGCATCGACGATCCCCGCGCCCTCGTGCCCGAGCACGCAGGCGGCGTAGCCCGACGGATCGACGCCCGACGCCGTGTACATGTCGGTGTGGCAGATCCCGCACGCATGCAGGCGGACCAGCACCTCACCGGCCCTCGGCGGGGCGAGTTCGACGGTCGTCACCTGTAGGGGTTCGGCGAACTCCTCGAGCACGGCGGCGCGGATCTGCATGGGTCTCCTCGGGGCGGCCCAGGGACGGCCCCGGGAAGGACAGCGCCCACACTAGTCGGACGGCCCGCGGCGCTCGCCGACGCCCGCGGGCGGCCACCGACAGGCCTGCCCAGGGGTGGTTCCGGGCCAGAACCGGCAAACCGCTTTTCAGCGGGAGGGGCGCCCAATAGTCTGGGGCCGTGCCTGAGACTCCCCCGATCCTCACCGACGAGGATGCCCGTACGCTCGAGCGCTGCATGCGGGCCAGCGGCATCGTCTGCATGCCGACCGACACCGTGTACGGCCTCGCCTGCGACCCCGACGCCGACGAGGCGCTCGAGCGCCTCTGGGCCCTCAAGCAGCGCAACCCCCGCAAGCCCTCCGCCGTGCTGTTCAGCCGCGTGGACCTCGCGCTCGCCGCCACGCCCTGGCTCGACGACGACCTCGCCGAGGCGATCGGCCGGCTCCTGCCCGGGCCGCTCACCGTGGTGGTCCCGAACCCCCACCGCCGCTTTCCGCTCGCGTGCGGCGGCCAGCCCGAGGTGCTCGGGCTCCGCGTGCCGCGTTGGCCGGAGAACGCCGCCGTCCTCGAAGGCCTGTCCTGGCCGCTCCTGCAGACGAGCGCCAACCACTCCGGCCGCCCTGATCCCGCGCGCATGGAGGATCTCGACCCGGCCCTGGCCGCTGGGTGCGACCTGCTCCTGAACGCCGGCCCGCTGCCCGGCACGCCGTCGACGGTGGTCGACCTCACGCGCTACGCGGCCGAGGGCGCGTGGAACGTGTTGCGCGAAGGTGCCGTCGACCGTCGCACGCTCGCACGCCAGCTCGACCACTGACCACGGCCGTTGCCCGCACGCTGCGGGCGATCCGACGATGCGCACATGCCGGTGCCGCCGCGCCCCGGTACGATGGAGGGCGTCGCGACCGGCGCCATGGGTGGAACCGACCACCAGGGAGCGACGCCCGGATCCGGGCCTCCTGAGACCGCCGCGCGCCTGGGCACCACTGCATGAACCGCCACAAGGAGCGCACGTAGCCGTGTCTGACCTTCCCTCCGACTTCTTCGATCGTCCGCTCTCGGAGGTCGACCCCGAGATCGCCGCCGTCCTCGACGCCGAGCTCGCCCGCCAGCAGAACACCCTCGAGATGATCGCGTCCGAGAACTTCGTGCCGCGGGCCGTGCTCGAGGCGCAGGGCTCGGTCCTCACCAACAAGTACGCCGAGGGCTACCCGGGCCGTCGTTACTACGGCGGCTGCGAGCACGTCGACGTGAGCGAGCAGCTCGCGATCGATCGCGCCAAGGAGCTGTTCGGCGCCGAGCACGCCAACGTGCAGCCGCACTCCGGCGCCCAGGCCAACACGGCCGTGTTCCACGCGCTGCTGCAGCCGGGCGACACGATCCTGGGCCTCTCGCTCGCGCACGGTGGCCACCTGAGCCACGGCATGAAGCTCAACGTCTCCGGTCGTCTCTACAACATCGTCCCGTACGAGGTCGAGCCCGAGACGCACCTCATCGACATGGACAAGGTCGAGGCGCTCGCCGTCGAGAACTCGCCCAAGCTGATCATCGCCGGCTGGTCCGCGTACCCGCGCCAGCTCGACTTCGCCCGCTTCCGCGAGATCGCCGACAAGGTCGGCGCGCTCCTGATGGTCGACATGGCCCACTTCGCCGGCCTCGTCGCCGCCGGCCTGCATCCCGACCCGGTGCCGTTCGCGGACGTCGTCACCTCGACGGTCCACAAGACGATCGGCGGCCCGCGCTCGGGCATCATCCTCTGCCGCGAGGAGT
>JAURVW010000371.1 GCA_030655275.1 Solirubrobacteraceae bacterium | reverse complement strand
GGCGACCGCCAGACGGGCAAGACCTCCGTCGCGATCGACACGATCATCAACAACAAGGACTCGGGCGTCATCTCGGTCTACGTTGCGATCGGTCAGCGCATGGCGACCGTCGTCAACATCGCGCAGGTCCTCGCTGAGGCCGGCGCACTCGAGTCGACCATCATCGTCGCCGCCGGCGCCGAAGAGGCTGCCCCGATCAAGTACATCGCCCCGTACGCGGGCGCGGCCATGGCCGAGTACTTCGTCTACAAGGGCGGCCACACGCTCTGCGTCTACGACGACCTCACGCGTCACGCCTTCGCGTACCGCCAGATGTCGCTGCTCCTCCGCCGCCCGCCGGGCCGCGAGGCGTACCCGGGCGACGTCTTCTACCTGCACAGCCGCCTGCTCGAGCGCGCGGTGAAGCTGAGCGACGAGCTCGGTGGCGGCTCGATGACGGCACTGCCGATCATCGAGACCCAGGCGGGCGACGTCTCGGCGTACATCCCGACCAACGTCAACTCGATCACCGACGGCCAGATCTTCCTCGAGCCGAAGCTGTTCAACTCGGGCGTCCGCCCGGCCATCAACGTCGGCATCTCGGTCTCCCGCGTCGGTTCCGCCGCGCAGACCAAGCCGATCAAGAAGGTCGCCGGCAAGATCAAGGGTGAGCTGTCGCAGTACCGCGACCTCGAGGCCTTCTCGCAGTTCGGCTCCGACCTCGACGCCGACACGCGCCGCACCCTCGCCCGTGGCGAGCGTCTCGTGAAGACGCTCAACCAGGGTGAGCGTTCGCCGCTGACGGTCTCCGCGCAGGTCGCGCAGATCTACGCCGCGACGAACGGCTACGTCGACCGCGTCAAGGTCGATCGCGTCGAGGCCTTCCACTCGGGCCTCGTGCGCTACCTCGGCACGCATGACGCAGCGCTGGTCACCGCCATCGACGGCGGCGACTGGTCCGACGACACGGTCAAGAAGCTCACCGATCACATCACGAGCTACGCCGACGACTTCGGCTACGACTTCGACGAGCACGGCGACCCGATCGAGGACGGTGGCGATTCCGCCCGCGTCGTCGCGGCCGGCGCTCAGGGGGCGACCACGGCGTGAGCCAGCGCGACGTAAAGCAGCGCATCGCGTCGATCGGCAACATCAAGAAGATCACGCGTGCCATGGAGATGGTCGCTGCGGCACGTCTCCGCAAGGCGGAGGAGCGCATCGCGGTCCTCCGCCCGTACGCGGACGCCGTCAGCGACATGACCCGGCAGGCGGCCCTCGCGGCCTCCACGGCGGAGCGCAACGCGTTTCCGCTGCTGCAGGGCCGCGACGAGGTCAAGACGGTGGGCATCCTGCTGGTCACGGGCGACCGTGGCCTTGCCGGTGCCTTCAACTCGCAGATCGTGCGCGCCGCCACGGCGCTCGCGCGTGAACTCGAGGCCGAGGGCAAGAAGGTCG